>JAJDDS010000446.1 GCA_029260195.1 Phycisphaerae bacterium | reverse complement strand
CGTCGTTCGTCGGTGGGGAACGGTATAGGGATCCAGCCGCGCCGGCCGGGACCGCTTGGCTCGCTTGTCGTTGTAGACGAGCTGACGCGCTGATGGCACTCGGATCGCGCCGGCGTTGAAGGTGAACCGCTTCGGGTTCTTCACAAACCACAGCAGGTGCGAATGCGATCGCGCGAACTTGGTCGTGAAATGCACGCCGAACGTGTAGTACCAGATCACCCAACTGCGCAGCGCAAGGCCTAGCATGTCCGTCGCGATGCGCTTCAGCTCGGCAACGTACTCGTCAGGAATGTGCAGCCAAAACGCGCCGTTTGGCTTCAAGATGCGAGCGACCTGCCCCATCCACTGCTCGCACCATTCGAGGTACTCCTCGCGCGGCAGGCGGTCGTCGTAGCTGTCGTACGTGTAGCCGTTGTTGAACGGCGGATCGGAAAAGACGAGATCGACCGATGCCGTCTTCATCCGCCGCATGGCGGCTACGCCGTCGCCTTCCACGATTTCGTTCGTCGGTGGGGGACGGCGCCGTAGGACTCGAACACGTTTGCCGGTGGCAGCGGTCTTGCTTGAGAGTGACCTGTCTGGAGTCTTCGTCATCGTTTACTCCGTTGAATGTGCCGGACGATGCGTACCGCACGCGCGGCTACGATCGAGATCGCTGTGGCTTCTTTTTCTTGTTCCGTCGCCTTTTCTCGCGATTCAACCGTTTCCGTTCGCGTTCCAAGGCAGACACGAGCGCTTCCCCGGCAGCATTGCAGGGGACACCTACCAGCCGCATTCCGTAATGCGCCTCCCAGCCGAGGCAGAACTCCAGGGCAATTCCCCGTCGGCGACAACGCACCGACGTTTCGATAAATATCACGCTGCCATCGCCCCAAGTGGTCAGGACCAATTCCGGAGTCGGCCGGCCCCAATCGCAGCGTTCAAAGGCGATCCACACGTAGATCCGGTGCATGTCATCGCCCTGAGGCTCGACTCGCTCGGCGTCTCCGTAGAACTCGATCTCCAATCGAAACGCCTCGAGATTCTTCGTGACGAAATCGGGTTCCGTCATCTTGGACGGGCGGCGCTTGCGAGCCGCTGCGTCGGGTGAATTGCTCTTCCTTTTCGCTTGCTTAGGCATTTGAAGCTCCTTCTTTCGTTTACAAACTTGTCAAAACGCACGCGGTTGTTACCATGGACTCACTCGACCAGACTCGGGCGAATGCCGATTGCGTTCTCGGTGCTCTGACTACACCGACGTAGTCTTCATAGCCTTGCCTCTGAGCGCATACTTGAGGACCAAGACGACATGAAACGTACTCGATCCACCCCTGGCAGGACGCGGGCAAGAAAAGGGCGTGCGTTTGCCCGCAAGTTCAGGGCATCGAAGCACGCGGGATATCGTCGATCGCTGGCTCCGCTGGAGCTTGAGGCGGCTGCACGACTGCTTAGCTACTGGGCTCGCCCGGAGAACATCGAGAAACGCCCAAATATCTGGTCAAAGCGTCTTCCTGCGCTCAGGGCGATGATGCAGGTTGGTCTGGAACCCGATGGCAGTGACTCCGCGCGAACGCTTGAGGGGATTCCGCATGAGTTGGTTGCCGACGAATACGCCGTCGTGCTGCGCGCCGTCCAGTGGGCGAAGAAGGAGTTGAAGGCTCAGCCTGCTGACGTGGACGGCGCATGGCTCTTGGACATTTCGGTACCGTTCAAAGTACGTGAAGAGATTTGTATCCACCGCCAGTTTCCATGTCCTCCGGAACGGGCCGAGCAGATAGTGGAGAAACTGATCGACGAGCGGTCGTCTCACGTTGCGCACGAATTGACCGGATTGCGTCTTGCCGAGATCAGCGAAAGTACGGTCAAGAAAGCCAATGCCGCTGCCGCTGAAGACCGACTGCGCAAGAAACGCACCACTGCACAGCGCTTCCTTGCGAGCGTGTTTCTGGATTTTTGTTCCTATTCCGATCAGCGATCGGACATGCAGGTGATGTGTAAGATTCTGGACGAGCTGGCGAGGTCCGGCTACCCGCCGATTCTGCTGTATTATCTTGTGCAAGTGGGCCAGAAGAGTTTCGAGGCGATTACGCCTAAGTTGATCGACGAGAACGCCATCGAAGGGGTGTTTAACGTGCTGCCAAAGCGGATCGAAGATGACAACGCCGTAACGAGCTTCGCGAACCTGTTGGAAGGTGGTGCGCGCACGCTGCACGCTCCGGATTGAATGTGGTTAGTGACGTTGGACGAAACCCCTTACGACAAAACCCCCTCTGACGGGGTCGCTACGAGGGGTTTCGTCGGGAAAGGTTTCGTCGGAGGTTACTCCCCGTCCTCCGGCGCCGCCACGGCCCATATCCGGCGCAGGGGCAGCTCAGCTCGAATCTCGTCGTCCAGCTTGTCGTAGTTCTCAAGCAGCGCGTCGATCAGGTCGTTCTGGTCCCAGAGCCGGGTCTGGAAAAACTGAGCGGCGCGTTCCCTATCGACGGAGGACTTGAACCCGCCCCAAGCGACAAGCAAGGCCTGCTGGGCTCCGACGTTTTGCATCGCGCCAACGAGTTCGTTTAGCACTTTAATGTCCGCCGGCCCCTCCCACGATTTGACTTGGACGCAGATTCTCGGTTCTCCAAACCCCATCGGTCCGGGCGCGGCAAGGATATCAATACCTTTGTCCGGTCCTTTCGGACTTGCGTAGGTGGTGTACCCCTGGGCGTTCAAGACCGACTCGACCAGCCGCTCCATGCCCTGGCCTTTGAACTTGGCGATGATGGTGTTGGCGATCTCGTCGCGGGCCTGTTGCTCGAAGTCGATCTGGGGATCGCCGGCGCCGTCATCGACATCTGAGGGCTTGACTCCTCCCTCCGGCGCCGTCGAGTCCTTCGGCGCCCGCTCCACCATCCGGCGCACGCGAGGTTCGGCGTCGTGTTTGATCTGATAGATCGTTTTCAGTCCGTTGAACCAGGACAAGAGGTCTTGGTCGAAACTCGACCTCGGGATGTCTTGCCGCAGCCATTCGACGTCTCGGTAGTGAAAATAGGGATCGTCGGCGTTCGCGTCGTACGCATAATCTGATTTGATCTCGGCGACGTGGATAGCTGGTTGTCGTTTGCTGGGAACGATGACCCAATCGCCGGGTTTCATTTCTTGCCAGACGATTCCGATCTGGCCGGCCGCCACCCCCAACGCTTTCTCTGACTTGTCGGGATAGGCGTTTCGCAGAACGGCCTTCAACGCGTCCTTGTCGGCGAGTGTCGAAAGATCGTGCCGCAACCCCGACCACGTTATGTAAACGCGATTCGTTTCCAGAAATTTCTCTTCATGCCCACCGTGTTTTCCCGTCCGGACCAACCAAAGTGCCATCTTGTGTCTCCCGAAATCAAAAGGAGCGTTGAACCAGAGCCGCTCGCAGGACCCCCGCCAAGGGGCATCACGAAACAGCACCTGGCCAACGCTCCCTTTCGGGAACGCGGCCGAGTACTGCTTTCGTGATTCAAGAGTCCGGAGACTCAGGTTGGCGGTTTCCTGCGAAGCAGTTCAACGACTACGCGTCGTTCAAGTTGTCAGCCTTGCGGCTCAATCGCTCTACATACGTTCTCCTTCTCCGGGGCAGCCGTGCCCCGCTACGGTAGGCTACGTCCGCGGCGGACGGATGCCAAGGCTGATTCCCTCGTAAAAACTTCTGGCGTTTTTGGGCTTGCGGTGCGCCGCGTGCGGGTG
>JAJDDS010000445.1 GCA_029260195.1 Phycisphaerae bacterium | reverse complement strand
GCGAAGGCTGCGACGACGGCCGCGGCGGACTCGTCGTCCACCGTAAACCGTCCCCGCGTGCTCTCCACCTCCCCCCAAGGCGCGATCCGCACGCGCGACGGCACTCCGTCCGGCGCCAGGCGCGCCGAGTTCAGCGGCGTCAGATCGTGTCGATCGTCCCCCGTCTTTTTGGTTTGGTCTTTCATGATCGATTGACTCTCCAAAGTGTCACGTATTGGCACTATTGCTTTCATATCCAGTCACGATGCGTTCGATTCGAGGATCGCCGTTCCGTCGGCGGCGACGGGGATACCCAGCGACTCGTGGGCCCAGTCTCGCGGCACGCGGGCGCCGAGTTCGTTCACCGCGACCGACAGCAGCTCCGCCAGCTCGCGCACCGACCCGGTCTTGCCCAGGCGACGAACGAAATTCGGGATCGGAGCCGCCGCGCCGAAACGGAACCGCACCAGTGGGGTCAAGATGTTGCGCCGGATGGTGCGGGCCTCCTTGCGCAGGTCGTCGATCAAGATGTCGCGGCGAACGCGGTCGTGGACGCTGCTGGCTGCGAACGTGCCCTTCGAGCCGGTGGTGTCGGTGGTCAACGTCTGCCCCAACCAGGCCTTGCTCATCTCGCGGTTGAGGAAATCGATCAACGTCTCGAAGGGCGGTGTCTTGCCGGAGCGGCTGGATTCGACGATCTGCAGATCGACGGCACGGCTGAAGATGCCGGCCGCGTTGCTGCCGAGCGATTCGAGCATGTTGAGCAGTTCGCGTTTTTCTTCGGGCGAGGCCGAGGGCTCGTAGCGGGCGATCCGCACGGGCATGCCGAAGACCTCCGCGAAGATCATCCAGTCCTTGAGCGCCAAGTTCTTAGCCAGATAAACCAGCGCGGTGACGCGGAGCAGCCCGCCGCGGGCGGCGTGGCCGGTGGTGCATTGGGGGGCGTGGACCACGAATTTGTTGGGTTCGATCGCGATGCCTTCGATGGGCTCTTCGTCGGTGAGGATGCGCGGTTGGTCGAGATCGTCGAACACCAGGCGGGTGAAATCCACGGGGACGACGTCGATGAGTGTCAACCGGTTGGCACTCTGGCCCCAGACGAGTTCCGCGACCGCGATGTTACGCCCGGTCGCGAGCGACAGGTGTTGCAGGGCATCGTCGAATCCGTCGAGCCGGGTGAGCACCTCGCGACAGTGGCGGGCGGTCTCGTCCGCCAGCGCGCTTCGGTCGGCGGGGACGCGGGGGTCGGGTTGGATGGACCATTCCAGACCGGTGACAGCCAGACGCCGGGTGTTGGCCACCGCGTAGAGGTGGGCGTCCTTTTCCTCCATCTCTTCGTAGAGCTGCATGGCGGAAGACAGGGCGCCGGCGTCGGCTTCGCGGAGGATGGACATGAGCTTCTTGGGGCTCAGGTTGCTCGACGGGTAGTCACGCCAACTGTCCTCGGTCCTGGGCTGCAACAGTCGCCCCGGTCGGGGTTTGGCGTTGCCGGCCGGTGGCCGTAGCGAGTTGATGATTCGTTGGGTCCAGTTCATTTTTCGTGTATCCATATGCGGGGTCACCATGCTCCGTCGCGGGCGAATGCGAGGGGTTTGACGTTAAGACAGTTCTTCGGTCCGAGAGGCGAGCCGGCTGCGTGCATCGCCAGGGCAGCCGCCCAGAAGCGGTCGGCGTGTCCTGTGTTCGAGCGGGTGGCGTCGAAGCGCAACTGTCCAGCCGTGGTAATGTTGCGCTGCAGGCTATGCCAGTCGTCGCGGACGGAATCGTCGACCGGGATGCGGATGCGTCGCTCCTCGACGGCGATGCGCAGGCGGCCGGCCATCTCGGATTTTGTAGCGTTGTTGAAGGTGATCGGCACGACACGGTGAGCGCCGAAATCCTCGACGGCGCTTTCCGCGAGTTGCATGCCCAGTCCGCCGGCGTCGATGCAGCATCGGCGGACGTTGCGCAGGGCGAGGACGTCGCTGACCAGTTCGTACTGATCGCGAAATGGACAGCCCTGTCGTTCGTAGACGGCGCGGGTCACCAGGGTGTTGTCTTCGCGTTCGAGAATCCAGATGACGGTGAGGTCGCGCTTGCGACCGATGTCGATGCCGACGAAGAGATCGCCGGGCAGGACCGCCACATCGTCGACGTGCGTGTCCTTCGCCAGTGTCGGGTCTTGGCATGCGCAGATTTGCTCGTACGTGAGGAAGGCGGTGGTTTCGTCCAGAAACTCGCAGAGGAATTCCTGGCGGTAGAGCTGATCGTCGGCCATGGATTCGCGAATCTCGTTGGCGTCGACCTCGAGGCCTTGCTCGATGGCTGACGGGAGCGTGACGATGGAGCGCTGGAATCGGTCGTTCTTCGACAGTCGATAGAACATGTTCGACTTGCCCTTGGGTGTGGAGGCTACGTCGAGTTCGCCGTCGCCACGGAGGAGTGTGGGGAAGACGGCTGCCCAGATGTCGAGGTCGTCGCGGTGCATGGCGAACTCGTCGAGGAATACGTCGCCGGTGAAGCCGCGCACGGTGGTGGCGTTGGCCGGTAGTCCGATGATGCGCACGCCGCCGGGGAGTGTGATCTCGAGTCGCTTGAATGACGTCCCGTCGAAGTAGTCGACGTCGTGGAGTCTGGTGGCGATCTGGAGCATTTGGCAGTGGCGTCTGGCTTTGTCCATCAGTTCCCTGCTCTGTCGTTCGCTGGCGCTGAGGAAGATCTGGTTTCTGCGTCTTCGGATTCCACGCAGAATGCGGCGGAGGGCCATGGTGAACGACTTGCCGGTCTGTCTGGACCAGCAGGACCAGCGGAAGCGCGCGTCGGAGTCGACGGCGGCTTTCTGGTAGGACGGGAGGGGGAACAGTGATGGGTGTTTCGTGTCGGTCACGCGGTGTTTCTCCGGGTTGTCGGTGACTCCTCGGCGGAGCCTTCGTCACCCTAAGAACGTGCCGAGTGATCTGTAGAAAGTTGGCGTGTGCAGATCACCGGTGTGCTGGGGCGTGAGAGGGGGTCCTGGGGGAAGGCACGGAGGCAGGAAGAGGGAGGGGACAAGGGAACGAGGGAACGGGGCAAAGTCGAAAGTCGAAAGGAACGGACTTGGCCGCAGAGACGCAGAGGACGCAGAGAGGTGCCGGACTAGAGGGAGGGAGGGTGGACGGACATGGGGGCATCTGGGGCGGGACCGATGGAACAAGGGATCGAACGATCAAGCGGAAGGCAAGAAACGGAAAGGAGATATCCGCAGA
Organism: Phycisphaerae bacterium; assembly: GCA_029260195.1. Taxonomy (GTDB): domain Bacteria; phylum Planctomycetota; class Phycisphaerae; order UBA1845; family UBA1845; genus OFTM321. The sequence continues at coordinate 321 of JAJDDS010000445.1, read as the reverse complement.
TGACGCAGAGGGCACAGATGAAGACGGACAACGGAGAAACGGATTAACGCAGAGGGCGCAGAGATCGCGGAGGCGCGCCGGCGGGTCGGGAGCGCCTCCGCGATCTCTGCGTCTCTGCGGTGATGCTCTTCTTTGAAGGGGCAGGAGGGCGGCGACGGTGACGGGTTTTGTCGACGTCAGGGCGGTGTCCCGAAGGCGTCTTGGAAGGCGTCGAAGTCGGTGAGGCCGATGGTGTTGTCCTTGTCGAAGTCGAAGGGGTGACATTCGTCGGGCACGTCGCCGTCGGGCGGATCGCCGAAGCAAGCTTGAAACGCCCCGAAA
>JAJDDS010000444.1 GCA_029260195.1 Phycisphaerae bacterium | reverse complement strand
GATGACGGCTTCTTGATGGAAGTTCTTATGGCGCAAGGGGTTTAATGTGCGCTAGCCCTGCCGGCTCCAGTTCACTTGTCCAACAGCACGGATCCGTTCCAGCCGCTTGAAGAGTTGGCTGGGCACACAAGGATCGCGCTCGAACAGATCCTGAAACACCGCGAGCGATTCACGACGGTCACGGTACTCACCAAGAACCCGCTTCGCCCTGTGCAGCTCGGCTACGTTGGCCTGTTCGAAGCGTTGGGCCGCCTACCGCGAAATCACCCGAGCCATGACGAGTTCACTCGGAAGGGCCAGCCCGGCTTCGTGATCGAAGTGAGCCTCGCGTTCTGGCGCGAACTACCCCGACAGCACTACGACCCGTGCGCTCCGTCCGTTGATGAACGCAAACAGGGGCTGCGTGCACTTCGCGAGGCCGGTGTGCCGCTGGTGTTGCGCGTCGATCCGCTGTTTCCTCAGGTTTCCTCGACGAACGGATCCGCTCCGTGCTTTGAGGAGTTCGGATTGGTGGAGCCCCAAACCCTCGATGACCTTGAGCATCTGGTGACGCTGGCGAAGGAGTTGAACGTGCGCCACGTGGTCTACTCGGCAGCGAAGATTACACAGCCCCGCGGTCGGAAACTGTCGGAGACGATGCGGGCGGTACGGGAGTTCTACAGAGCCTGCTCCGCTCCCGAGAAACTCGACTTTCACGGCGGGAGCTGGCGACTCCCCCACGACGTGGCAGCGCGCCGAATCGTGCGCCCCTTCCTGGAGATCTGCAACCGACGACAAGTGACGGCCAAGTACTGCAAGCAGAACCTGACCGAGACGCCGTGATTCCATCACAACACGGACTGCACGGCGAGCGTGCCTGCCGCTATCCGAACGCCGCCCGAAGCTCGTCGATCTTCCGCTGTCCTTGCTCGCGCGCGGCAGCAATCACGTTTTGGAGTTGCTCGAGCGTCATGTCCCGCAACCCGAGCCGCGAAACGAGTCCTGTCGGGCGGCCAGCTCTCTTTGCCGTGCTGCCTTTGGTTGTTCGGCGTTGCTTGGCCTTTGCCTTGGCAGCTTTCGCTGCTCTGGCTTTGGGGGAGGCATGCAGGGTGCCCATGTGCCTCGCCAAGTGAGCAGCCATTGAGAACGAACGGTCACACTTCGAGCATTTGAACTTCTTCTTGGGCATGTCTGAACTCCAATGAACTAGCCACGGCCACGGCAAGCTAAGCGCTACTGGCGTTCACTGCAACAAGATTCCAGATGGAGATATCCAAGAGTTGGGAGAGGATGGGCGGTTTCGTGGAGCGGCACGCCGAAATCAGGGAGTGACCGACGCGCGCGTCGGCTTGCGCGGATCAGTCACACACGGGAGAGAGGTGTTGGATATGTCTCCGGTAGACAACTTCGTGGCAGATTCATTCTCGCGGCGGATGGACTCATACACTTCCTGTCGGTGCACGCGAACCTCTCTCGGTGCGGTGACGCCGAGGCGTACTTTGTCGCCGCGAACGTCGACGACGATCACTTCGACGTCGTCACCGATCATGATCGATTGGTCGCGTTGGCGTGACAGAACAAGCATGCCCGGGATCCGTTGGTTCAAGTTCGGTTGCCAGCTATCGTATCGGGTGCGGCGCGGCGCGGATCAAGAAGAAAGCGTCTCGAAACGGGTTGGCGTCGCATAGCTCTCGCTACGTTGTGGAAGGAATCGCGGCCAGAAGGAGCGGCCGCGAAGAGAAAGATGTGACGAGAGACGTTCTTAGTCCTCATCTGGAAGCATGATGGTGATCACGGGTTCGCCGTCATCGCCTGGTCCACAGATGGACTTGAGCGTCACGGTTTCCTGCTTGCCTCCGTTCACGACGAAGATCACTTGATAACGCAGCTGGTCACTCTTGGCCGAGCCGCTGCGTCGGATGGCTACGTACAGCATCCATAGCAAGTCGTGGGCTCGGCCGCGTTCAGATTGGCCGAGCTCCTTTGTGCCGTCGGGTGGCACGACATGTCCTTGCCAGACCGTTGACGTACAAGCGACCGGGATTCTGAAGCCTGTTTCCTTGGCCCAGTCGGTCAGATCCACCAGGACGCCGTCTTCGATGGCCTGTGCCCGTGTGTAGCTGAAGATCACGGGCGCGTTTTCAAAGGGGTTTTCGTTTCTCATTGGTTTCGCCTCATGCTATTTGAGATGGCACGCCTCGCATTTGGGCGTGCTATCAGTTCTCAGTTCCTTTGGTCGTCTTCTCGATGTACTTGGGATTCACGTCGACCGGTTCGAACGAACGATCTGCCGGATCTTCACCCGCGCGTTCGTTGTCGTAGTCCACGATCATCACTTCGACGCTGGCGGTGTCCGAGAGGACGTCCTGTACGATCCCACCATCGACGTAGATGACGATGCGCGTTTTCAGGTTGGGTGTCGCGCGTCTCGTATTCTGTTTCATGTCAGCATCTCCGTTCATGGGGGCACGCCTCGCATGGGCCGCGTGCCACGGTTTACTATTGGCTGGTTGTCTCTGGTTTCCAAAACGTCCAGCCGTTTGTCACGCCACCGCCGCGGCCAAGGTTGTGGGACTGTCGGTAGGCTTCCGTCGCTTCGATGGCGGCGCGGGTCGGCGTGATGCAGATCCGGCCTTGCGCGGAGCCCGAGGTGATCAAGACGCTCCGGCCGCTTTTGACCCGTGGGTTCTCAACCACTTGGGCGGTGAATTGCTCGGCGCCGATAGTCCCCGCGAGTTCGGTACCGACCGGCCACCATTGGTGCCCTGGGCGCGCGCTTCCCATGCATGCTGTGGACACCTTGGAGTCACGCGTACGCAGCCGCTCACGTTCTCCCCGGCTCGGGACACCCGCCAATTGGCTGGATGGCGAGGAGGCCTCGGTCCTTGGCCCCGGCGTTTTCGCCGGTCTGGCGCTGCCCGTCACTGTGCTGCCACGCACAAAGTCGAGATCTTCGGCGGTCAGTGTGTTCGCTACTTCCAACATCGTCCTGGTTCGTTCATCCAACATGTCGCAATCCTCTCTTCAGTGTGCGGCCCAGCAGCTTGCACAGTTGCGCCGGCAGGTCTTCCAATGCATGAACGACGATCGTGTCCGCAACGATCGCGCTCACGCTGTCATCCATGATGCCAACACCGATCAGTTCGATGCCGGTCTGTTCGATCCGTTGAGCAGTATGTTTGGCGTGAATGGTCGCCGCCTCGTCACGGGATTCGCACCCGGCGCGGCCGTCGGTGAGGACGAGCATGATCTTGCGCGTCTCTGGTCGAGTGATGAGCCGCTTGGCGCCGATGTGCATGGCCTCGCCGAGTGGCGTGAGGCCGCTGCCGCGAATGCTCGGCAGCCGCCGCATCGCCGCTTTGACCGGTTCGTCGAAGCGTTTGATGGCGCCGATCTCGAGATTGGCGAAGCGGCTGAAACGCTCCCGGAGTTCCTGCGCTTCCCGGCCAGTGCTCTGGCATGCCTGGTTGAGATCGAATTCGTGTCCGGTCGTGAACGTGAACGCCTCGGTCGCGACCCTCAGGTCCGCGAGCGCATCCAGCAACACGCGCATGGCATCACGTGCGACCGACATCTTCCGCGAGGTCATGCTGCCAGACGCGTCCAGCAGGATGCACACCGCCGTCGACCGTCCCTGGATCATTGACCGAGTTCGAAACACATCCAGTCGGGGCTGATCGGTGCACAACCGGTAGAGCGTACGCGGCGACAGCGCTCCGCGAGTTTGATCTTCACGCCACCAGCGCTTCTCCGCAGACCGTAGTGCATTAGCGAGGCCGCGGCGCAGCCTGCGAATCGTGTCGGCACCTGTCTTCAACAGCTCCCGGGTTTCTTGGTCGCCGGCTGCCGGCACGAGTTCGATCCGGTCATGCTGGTGGGTGAACGGGCGATACCCGCGAGATGGGTGGGAGTTTCGCACTTGTTCGGTGATCGACTCTGTCAGAGCTTCGGTGATTACCGAGGCGCCTTCTTGGCCACCACGGTTTGGTGCGCTTGGCACAACCTCGTTCTCGTTCTGCGATTCAGCTCGGTCGTGTCCCGGTTCGGACCGGTCTCCGTCCGAGGGTTCGGCTGCTTGGTCGGCGCGATTCTCCGGCCGCTTTGAACCTCCGTTCGCGGGCGGCGGTGAATCAACCCCGTCCGTTGCTTGGGGAGGATCGTCATCGCTGCAGCTTTGTGGGGGAGGCGCCAATTGGTCGCTGCCGACGGGAGCATCGGACGATTGCTGGCCCGCCGAGCCGTCAGATCGAGTTTCAGACTCCCCGTTTCCGGAGCGCCCGTGATCGGTACCTGCGGATTTTGGGTGCTCTCCGAGCCAGCGATCGAGGATTCGCTCAGCGAGTTGGGCGGAGTCGCGGGTATCCTGAACGCTTGGAAACGAATCAAACAGGTCGTCGTAGCCGGCGACATGAGATTCAAGCCCGAGCATGTCGTGGTGATGCGACAGT
>JAJDDS010000443.1 GCA_029260195.1 Phycisphaerae bacterium | reverse complement strand
ACGGGGTGTACCGCTGGCAGCAGGACAAGATTCCCAACGAAAAGACAGGGAAGGATAAGACCACGGGCGGTGACCCTGACCTGTTCAAGTTCTTCACGGAGCGGTTCCTGTCACTGACCGCACAGGGGCGAGGCCGCATGGCCATCCTGATCCCGGCTGCGTTCTACTCCGCTGAGGGGTCGAAAGGGCTACGACGAATGGTGCTTGAGAACGCACGCATTCAGCACCTCTACTCGTATGAGAACCGTCGTCTCGTGTTTCCTGCTGTCGATTCGCGGTTCAAGTTCTGCGCGTTCGTGGTCGCGAAGGCGAAGGCGAAACCCGACGACGATGCCGTGTTCCCCGCCGCGTTCATGCTGCACGATCCGGACTTTCTTGACGCCTCACCGTCGCAGCAGGCGAGCCGCGTCGTCACGCTGTCGCCGAAGTTTATCCGCGAGCAATCGCCGTCGCACCTATCCTTCTTCGAGTTCCGTAGCGAGCAGGAGAAAGTCATCGTTCAGCGCATCTGCGAGCAGTTCCCCCCGCTCGGCAGACAGCTTGACGACACTTGGAATGTCTCGTTCACCACCGAACTGCACATGACGCAGGATAGCTGGCTCTTCCGCGAGCGAGATCGCCTGCGCCAGTTCGGTGGCACACAGCACAGGGGCGAATACTGGACGCTGCCGGAGAAAAACTTCTTCGATGGTCAGCCGGACAAGTTCGTGCGGGTCTCGCGCACGGAGAGCGAGCTGCGCGGCAAACCGAAGCCGAAAGGCAAGAAGGCCGCATCGGAACAGACTTTCGAGGGCTTCGTACTCAAGAACGAGGAAGACGGTCGCTCTCCGCCGATCATGGTGCCGGGTTGCAAGTATGTCCCCCTCTACGAAGGCCGCATGGTTCGCCAATTCGACCACACTGCGAAGGCGTATGTACGCGGCAGCGGACGCCGGGCTGAGTGGAGCGATCTCGGCTGGCACGACAAGCAGAGCGTTCCGCATTATTTCGTTGCGGAGTCACAATTCGACGATGTTCTCCCTGATCGGCGGTTTGTCAGGGCAGGATTCTGCGATGTCACTGGGCAGACTAACGAACGGAGCGCGCTCTGCGCGTTGATTCCTAAAGATGCTGCGTGCGGCAACAAGGTGCCGACCCTCAGCTTCGACGACGGCGATAGCAGCACGCACCTTGTGTGGCTATGGCTGGCAAACTCGTTCATCATCGACTGGCTCTTGCGGCAACGCATTTCGACGACCATCAATTTCTTTTACTGGCACCAGACCTCGATGCCGCGTTTATCCGCCGAATCTGTTGGGTCGATCACAGCGCTCGTTGATACGCTGTCACACGAGGAAGCACAGAACGAAGGCGACCGGGCAAACAGGCGAGCCGAACTGGACGCCTCGGCCGCGCAGGTTTACGGCGTCAGTACGAGCGAACTGGCTGCGCTGCTCGCCACCTTCCCACTTCTCGACCGCGATCAGCCTTGGTTGCCGGGTGACGGGTTCATCTCGTACGACAAGAAGGGCAGGCCGAAGTTCAAACCCCGGTCGTTCGTCACGCGGGACAAGGTGCTGCTCGAAACTTGCCGCCTGCTCGGACAGACGACGCCTGACGACATCGTAGCGTTCTTCGCCGAGGCGGGCGTGGACATCGACGGCGGTAAGGTGCTGGCGGGCGCGCCGCCCGGCGACCCGTTCAACCCGCCGATCTGCGCCACCGGGCCGATCCGCAACCTCGAAGAGCGCGTCCGCCTCGCCGAGGAGGAACTCGGCGCGGTCGCCTATGTCCCCACCGTCCGCAAGAAGCCGACGGAAAAGGCGCTGGAACGCATCGCGGCGCTGGAGTCCCGGATGCGAGAGCAACCCCCGGTGGCTCCCGAAGGGGGTGTCCGTGCCGCAGCGTCCTGAATGGAGCGGAGGGACTGTGTGCGCCCAGTGGCTGGATATCACAGGCCGTGTCCGAGTCGGAGCGCCGAGACGGGGCTTCGGGCTTGTGAGCCGAGGGTTGGAAGTGTACCCTGGCGCGCGACGCGGGAGCGTTGCCGTCGCCATGGGCAAGTGTCCGATTCAGGTCAATCTCACGCCTGCGACTGGGTTGACTGCCGGACGGTGTTCGGGTAATGTTTGGTATCATGGAGGAGCGAAAATATGAACCCGTCACAGATCGTGTTGAAACTGGTTCTGGATGCCGTTAAGCAGCCGCTGGAGCTGGACACATTCGAGCAACGGCTGACGATCCAGAAGAAACTGTACCTGACGCAGCTTACGGGGCTTGATCTGGCCTACCGCTTTGGATGGTACTTGCACGGGCCGTACTCCCGCGAATTGACGCGCGATGCGTTTCGCTTGAAGGAGGAGATGGAACTCGGAGAGCGCGACTTCGAGAACGAAACGCTCGGTGCGTTCGCGCGCAAACGGGTTGAACAGGCTCCCGAGATTTGGGCGAACAAGCCCGACGGAATCGGTGACGACGATTGGCTGGAGCTTTTGGCGTCGCTGCACTATCTCAAGCATATCGCGTACATGGGCAAGGACGCGCGCCGCGACTTCGACGATGTCTGGAAGGCGCTGATTGACAGCAAGCCCCGCTTCAAAGGGCGCAAAGCCGATGGGCGCATGGTCTGGGCGCAGCTTGACAAAGTGGGCCTGTTGAAACGGAAAGTGCTGCCTGCGGCATGAAGATGAATGGCCAAGTCCAAACCAGACGAATATCGGCACAAGGTCATTACCGACCCCGTCCATGGAGACATAGGGCTAAGCCAACTCGAAGTTGATCTCATCAATACGCAGTCGTTCCAGCGGCTGCGTCGCCTCAAGCAACTGGGGTTGGCGACGCTGGTATACCCGTCAGCGAGCCACTCGCGTTTTTCGCACTCGCTCGGCGTGTTCCACATCATGAGTCGAGCCATCGACCTGATGGTTCGGCGGGATAAGTTCATACCTGCTGAGCAGCGTGAACTGCGAATCGCTGCGTTGCTGCACGACATCGGGCATTATCCGTATTCCCATCTCGTGGAAAAACTGGATCGTGATCCATACCGGAGAGCGCTGCTACGGAGCAATCGGCGCGGGAAGCCTCCCCGCGCGTACCCCGACCATGAAAAGCTAAGCGCAATGATTGTCACGGTGCGAAAGGACATCACGAGCGTCCTCAATGCCGCAAGCATCGACCCCGCCGACATCGCCTCCATCATCCGTGGGCAGCACAGCCAGACGAGATATAATCAACTGATCCACTCGACGCTCGACCTTGACCGAATGGACTACCTCGTGCGCGACGCGATGGCAACGGGCGTGCCATACGGTCGGATCGACCTTCACTACCTGCTCAGCAACCTCGATCTCGATAGTGACGACAACCTCGTGCTGCACAGCAAGGCCGAGACAGCGGTGGAGCATTTCATCGTGGCTCGATACTTCATGTCGAAAGCGGTCTACCTGCACAAGACCGTGTTTGCCTTTGAAGCCTTGATGCGACAGACACTCTTCCTGCTGCGCGAACAAGGTGAACTGTGGAAGAGCGGCACGGACATCGAGAAGCTCGTCAAACATCGGAAGGAGTTTCTCACATTCCACGACGGAAGGATAGATTCGATCATAGAAGCGCAGGCTGATGGCCAGCCGAGAGCGTCCGCCCTCGGTCGCCTCTGCCGAGCCTTGCGTGATCGCAAGCCACCGAGACTGGTTGGAGAGGTTTCGTCGCTGACAGGCAAGGACGGATCCCGCCCTGTGGAATTGATCCGGTTTGTGACCCGTCGGGGAGATCATCTCAAGGAAGTAGCAAAAGAGTGCGGGATTCCGATTGAATGCTGGCTGTGGGAAGACCCCAAGGATGTCGCCTTTGAGAAGTTCGGGCCGTTGATGTCAATGGCGGAGGCCGCAAGCGTGTCACCGCAGGAGTCATCCGAGCTGGTACACCTTCTGGACAAGACTGGCAAGACCGCGCCGCTCATAGATAAACCAAGCAGCATCCTACATCACCTCAGCAGCCTGCGACTCCAGATGGCGCGGCTGTATGTGGTCGAAGAGGACAAAGCCAAAATCACCAAGGCTGAGCGTGCCGTGAAGGCGTGGTTGAAGCCTTGAAGGATACCCGTCGGAGTTTTCATAAATGAACCCGCTTCTGATAGCCAGAAACCTGCGAGACGAATATCTCCGGCTGCTCAAGACGCATTTCAATCCGCGCCAACAGGAACTCAAGGCGGCGTTCAACCGCGAGATCGAAACGGACGGTTTTCTGACGCGCGAACCGTTCATCGCCCTGTCTCAGCCGTATGAGATTGCGCCGCCGATCACCGAACTGCATCCGCAGGCGCGGCAGCGGTTCGCGCCAATCAGCGAGATACCCTACCAGCATCAGGCCGACGCCTGCAAACGCATTCTGGCCGGGCAACCAACGGTGGTGGCGACGGGAACGGGGTCGGGCAAGACTGAGGCGTTCCTGATGCCGATCATCGACCACTGCCTGCGCGTTCATAAGGAGGGGGAGAACTCGGTCAAGGCTGTTCTGATCTACCCAATGAACGCGCTGGCCAACGACCAGTGCAGCCGTATTCGCAAGATGTTGGACGGCACGGATGTTTCGTATGGACGGTACACGCGCGACACCAAGATGTTCGGCTCCCGGCCTGCCGACGCTCCGAAGAATGAGCGCATCACGCGCCTGGAGTTCCGCAAGAACCCACCCGACCTGCTGCTCACCAACTACATGATGCTTGAATACATGCTGATGCGCGGTGACGGAAGGGACATCTTCCGCGACCATCGGGTGCAGTTCATCATTCTCGACGAGGTTCATACCTACCACGGATTGTTGGGGACGGATGTGGCGTGCCTTATGCGGCGGCTGCGCGAGGCATTGGGTAAGGTCAATGCCGCACCGAAGCCGCTTTTCATCGGCACATCCGCCACGCTACAAGCTGGAGAAGAAGGCGACCCGAAGGCGGGTGTGGCTGCGTTCTTCACTCAGTTGACGGGGCAAGACACGCCCTCGGAAGCTGTCATCACGGAGACCGTACAGGCTTCTTCGACACCGAGCGGCCTCAAGTTGCCCGCGCCACCTGCGATCACAGAGGATGACCTTGCGGATTTCGAGGCCACGGACTCAGCAAAGGTTCGTGCGTTGGCTTTCAAAGTCACGGGAGAGGCATCGGCGGACGGCACCAAGGTGGAAGAGGGTTGGGATCGCGCCGCGCTGCCCTACCAACTGATGGAGTGGTTATCCGAGCCGATCTCGGAGGACGAGGTTGTCCGAAGGCTGGCAAAGTTGCCGGAGCGGTCGGGTGTCTCGGAGGATGAGCTACGCCGTGAGGTCGAGGCGGCGCTGCTGGTCGGCCCGTGCGTTGCCGATTCGAGTGCAGTCAAGTTGCGGCCGCGCGTGCATCGGTTTCTGCGCGGCTTGGCCCACTTCTGGCGTTGCACAAATCCCGACTGCGGCAAGCTGCTCGGCGAGAACATCGAGGAATGCGACGAGTGTGAGTCGCGGGCGCTGCCGTTGGCGATTTGCCGCACATGCGGCTGGGACTTCCTCATGGCTCGACAGGATGAGGACGGCACGCTGGGGCCGTGGAGGTTCCGGCGCTCCGACAAGGAAACCATGTTCCTGTTCGACCCGCCGACCGAGCGCATCGAAGTCGAGGGCGAGGAAGACCTGTCCGGCGAGGAAGATGTGCCGGAAGGAAACGACACAGACACAACAAAAGAGAACGCAGAAGCTGAGGAGGATGGCGCTGCTTCCACTGGCCGAGAGACACCGGACGCCTACCTGCATCCCAAGAACCTGCGTCTGTCCGACACGCCCGACGAATCCACTGGAGAGGGAGCGGCGCTGAGACCCGTTCGCCTCTATCAGGGGCGCGGCACGAGATGTCCCGTGTGCGCGAGTACCTATGGTCGGTTCGACATCATCACTCCGGTGAGCATGGGCAACTCGTCGGCACTCGCTCATGTCTCGCGTGTGC
>JAJDDS010000442.1 GCA_029260195.1 Phycisphaerae bacterium | reverse complement strand
GAAGATTCGTTCGTCGCGCGTCCCCAGAACGATCTCGCAGGAGCAGTTGATCTTGATACATTGGAAGCCGGTGCGCTCGGCCTCGGCCACGCTCTGCGGGATACCGAGCATCCAGTAATCATGCCAAGCGAACACGGCATTCGGCGTCGCGACCGGAAGCGCGCCGCGGAAATCGTGTGTCACCTGCGGGTGACGATGAAGCCCGTCAAGAAAAACAAAATCGTAGCGCTCGATCCCAGCCATCGCGGAAATATCCTGGGGGCTGGTCCCCTTGCGGTTGGACAGAATCCGGCAGTCCATCCGTTTCGCCAATTCACGCGCGATCTCGGCACAGCGAGCGCCGTGACCCTCGCTCTGATTGTCGAGCGTGACAACCGATTCGCCGCCGTTGCACTCCATCATCTTCGCGATGAAAACACTGCTCAACCCGAAGGCGTTTCCGACGATGAAGCAACGCCGGGGGCGGACGCCTTCAATCAGCCGTCCGAACACGCGGCATTCGTCCTCGCCAATGCTGACCGGGCCGACCGACCCCCGAAGCCGGTAGTGCGGTCCCCCGCGATGCACCGCACCGCGCCGCCAGAGCGACTCGGTCGACGCGATCTCGTCGAGATTACTGAGAATCTGGCGGATCAAAGAATCCATGAGGGGCGCATCCGATCAACAAATCCAAGTTTCCGACGCGCAAGCGGCCTCAGCAGCGGCCAACGCGGGTTTTTACGCCGCCGACGCAGGGCCACGGCGGTGGCGAGGTTCGCCAATCGTCACTCCGTTGCGTCAGGGTTGTCGACACGGCATTATCCGCGCAGTATAGTCCCGCGTCGAGTGTGCGGGACACGATAATCAGCCATGCCCTTCGGAACCGGAGCTGTCGACGTCCCGCCGGAAGGATCAATTGCGAGCCGACAACCCAGGACCGGAAGTCTCCTTGACAATTCGGTCGCAAAATCCATAATCCGGGCGCAGCTTCCATAGACCGTCCGTTGCGCGGTGCGCGGTTTGGGGCGTGCGTTTGTTTGGGTTTAGGAGCCTCTATTTGGCCATCAAGGTAGTTTTCGCGGGCGTAGGCCACCACTTGCCGGAGAACGTAGTCACCTCCGAACAGGTCGAAGCTCGCGTGTACGAAACATCCCGTTTTCAGATCCCGCGCGGTCTCGTCGCCAAGGCGACCGGGATCACCGAACGCCGATACCGCGCCGACGACGAGCAATCCTCAGATCTCGCAAAAAAAGCCGCCGAAATGGCGCTCGAGCGGGCGGGAATGGAACCAAAGGACGTTGACCTGCTCATCTTTGCGTCCTGCACCCAGGACCTCACCGAGCCCGCGACCGCCAACATCCTCCAGGAGAAACTCGGCGCAAAACGCTCGCACGTCTTCGATATCAAGAACGCATGCAACAGCTTCCTCAGCGGACTGGATGTTGCTGAATCAAACATCCTCGCTGGAAAAGCAATGACCGCCCTCATCGCCGTCGGCGAAACCTTGTCCCTCGGGATCGATTGGAACATCAACTCCTCCGACGACCTGCGAACACGCATCTCCGCCCTTACCCTCGGAGACGCCGGGGCGGCGGCGGTCGTTCGAGCGGAGGCCAACGGAAACGGCCGAGGTATCCTGGCGTCCGCATTCAAGACGTTCGGCGAACAATGGCGACTCGCAACCGTCCTCGGCGGAGGGAGCATGTACCGCTTCAGCCACGAACACTCATTCTTCTCGGGCAAGAGTCAGGGGCTTCGAGACCAAGCCCTCACCCACATTCCCGAGTTGGTCCGAGAGACGCTAGCCAAGGTCGGCTGGAAACCCGAAGACGTCGACGTCGCGTGCTGCCACCAAGTAACGCTCGATCTCGTCGAGGAAATCGCCAAACTCTGCGAAACCCCGGTCGAGAGATGCGTCGTTTCGATTCGGGACTGCGGAAACACCGCCGCCGCCAGCATTCCTCTGGGATTGTCGCGCGCCTGGTCGGAGGGACGTCTCAAGCCCGGTTCGAAGGTCCTGCTCGTCGGTGGCGCCGCCGGATTCAGCGTCGGCGTCGTCCCGCTCGTCTGGTGAGCCCAAACCCACGACGTGTTCGTCCCCACATCGGTGTCGCCTCGTCCGATCAAACACGCCTGTATCGAGCAACCGCCCGCGCACGCAGGGTCTGATCCATGGCTATCTTTGTCACCGGAGGAACCGGATTCGTCGGCTTCAACTTGATCCGCGCGCTGGTGGCTGACGGCGAGGAGGTTCGGGCGCTCGTGCGTCCAAACGCCAACCGCATCGCGCTCGACTCCGATCGGGTGACAGTGGTCACCGGAGACGTTACCGATATCGACTCGATCAGACGTGGGATGGACGGCTGCGATCGCGTGTACCACCTCGCCGGCTGGGTGCAGATCACGCCCTGGGGCATCGACACCGCCCGCCGCGTCAACGTCACAGGAACCGAAAACGTCTGCAATATGTGCATCGAGCACGGCGTGCGCCGGATGGTCCACACCAGTTCCGTAGCCGCCGTCGGGCACGGGCCCTTGGAATCGCCCGCGACCGAGAACACTGCCTGGAATCTCGGCGGCCTTCGCGTCCCCTACTACATCACCAAATTCGAAGCGGAATCCCGAGTCCGCGAAGCCGTCAAGCGGGGGCTCGACGCCGTCATCGTCAATCCCAGTTACGTCGTCGGACCCTACGACATCAAGCCGACCGGAGGACGGGTGATTATCAAGTACGTGACGAGAAGCGTCCCGGGCTTTCCATCACGGGGCGGTATCGGATTCGTTGACGTGCGCGAGGTCGTCGAGGGCATGCGTCTGTCGATGGAGCGCGGACGGACCGGCGAGCGCTACATTCTCAACGGCGAGAACCTCAGCTATCGCGACTACGTCCATCTGATCGCCCGGGCCGGCGGCGTCGCCCCGCCGAAATGGTCGGTTCCCTACGGACTGATTTACCCCGCCGCCGCGCTGGCGAACGCAGCCGGTTGGTTGCGACCACGGCTGTTCACCGACTTCAATTTAACCGTGTTGCGTACCGGTTTCTGCGAGCACTACGTCAGTTCCGCGAAGGCGCGGCGGGAACTGGGTGTCAAACACTGGCCCATTGAGCGAGCGGTCGCCGACGCGATTGCTTGGTTCGAGGAGCGCGGTTACTTGCTCCGCAAGCCCGGCGGTTGGCAAGCATCCACACCCACAATGACCGCCTAATGCGGCAATACTGGCAGGCGCGACACCCCAGTCCATTCCACGCGAGATCAGACTCCCTCTATTGACAAATCCGACAATCGCAACCTGTCAGGCGAACAGTCGTTCGCAAGGTTGTGCGGCGGGCGATTCTGAGAACGTGTTTAAAACGCGCGTTTTCTGAACAGAGCCGCGACCGT
>JAJDDS010000441.1 GCA_029260195.1 Phycisphaerae bacterium | reverse complement strand
TCGGTGCCGGCAGAATCCACCAAATGTGCGGTGGACGATCGCCCTCGTGCAAATCCACGGAACTGCGGACCCTCGGCGTTTCTCCATGAATGGAGCAGGGACAAACGCCCGTTATGCAACAGCAAGGCAATCACAACGCGCCTGTGTATCCGCGCTCGCGAAGAGGGATCGCACGCACGCGCACGGACATTCCCACACCTCCCGCGAATCACGCCTCCCGATTGCTAATCGACCGCCCAGTGACAAGCCCAAGCACAAACCAAGCCAGTGCGACGATGCCGATGGCGAAAATCGTGTCTCCCACCACACGAAGCCATCGCAGTGTCCCCAACACGTCCGACTGCAGAAACTCCGCCGACCGCGCGTACCACATCCCGTGCTCCACGCTCGCCCACGTCTGCATCAGGCCCACCGGCAGTACGCTAATCAACACCATCAGCGCCAACCCGATGTTGATAGACCAAAACGCGAATGCGAGAACCCGCGTACGCCAAACACGCCGCGCATTCATCCCCTTCAGACAGAACAACATAAGCCCAATACCCAGCATCCCGTAAACGCCAAACAGCGCCGTGTGCGCATGCACCGCCGTCGTATTCAACCCCTGCATGTAATAAAGCGCGATCGGCGGATTGATGAGGAATCCGAACAGACCCGCACCGACCAGATTCCAGAACCCCACACCAATGAAGAAATAGATCGGCCACTTGTACGCCGCGATCCACGGGCGCGCCCGACTAAGCTTGAGACTCTCGTACGCCTCGAATCCAATGAGTGCGAGCGGAACCACTTCAAGCGCGCTAAACGTCGCGCCCAGCGCCAGGACCGCGGTCGGCGTCCCCGTGAAGTAGAGGTGATGAAACGTCCCGATGATGCCGCCGCTCAGAAAAATCGTCGTCGACAGCAGCGCAGCCGCCGTCGCCGTCGACGTCCGCAACAGACCCAAACGCGTGAACAGAAAAGCGATCACAACCGTCGCGAAAACCTCGAAGAACCCCTCGACCCATAGATGAACGACCCACCAACGCCAATACTCCGCGATCGCAAGGTGAGTTTGTCGCCCCCACATCAAGCCCGCACCGTAGAACAACGAAATCGCCGCGGACGCAATGAGAAACAGACACAAAAGGTGACGGTTCTCACCCGGCTGCCGGATCGCGGGCCACATCGCGCGAACCATCAACCCAAGCCACACGAACAACCCAACCAGAAGGAATATCTGCCAGAAACGACCGAGGTCGACATACTCATACCCCTGGTGGCCAAACCAGAAATTCGCCGTCAACCCCAGTCGCTGCTGCACGCCAAGCCATTCGCCAACCAGCGACCCCACAACGATCACAACCAGACACACCCAAAGGAAATTGACACCGAGTCGCTGAAACTTCGGTTCATGACCCGACACCGCCGGCGCCATGAACAACCCCGTCCCCAACCACGCCGTCGCAATCCAGAAAATACCGAGCTGCGAATGCCAAGTCCGCGTGACCGCATAAGGCAGCCACTTCGCCAGCGGGATACCATAGAATCCCGATCCCTCCACCCCGTAGTGAGCGGTGATCGCACCCAGTCCGACCTGAACCAACATCAGCGCCGTCACGATCCAGAAGTACTTCAACGTCGCCTTCATCGAAGGCGTCGGCGTGAATTCCAACAAAGGATTCAACTGCGGAATATCGTGCGGAGCCTCTTCCCTATCGCGGGCCACCGCGAAGTACCACGACAGGCCGCCGATCCCCGCGAGCAATACGACGAAGCTGACAACCGACCAAACCACGATCGAGCCGGTCGGACTATTCCCAATCAACGACTCTGCGGGCCAGTTGTTCGTGTACGTAATCTCCTCACCCGGACGATTCGTCGAACACACCCACGATGCCCAGAAGAAAAAAGCATTGATCTGATCTTGCCGCTCCGAAGTCTTGACCCTGTTCGGAGGAATCGCGTACGCATCCCGAAGACCATCCAACGCCTCATCGTCACCGAACAGCTTCGCGTAGTGCGACCCCACCTCACGAATCGCATCCGCCCGATCAGCCGAAACCACCAGGTCGCCAGTCTGAGCATTGTAAGTGTTGCTGCGCAGCTCGGTCCGAAGCCGCTGCCGAAGTGACGCCTGCACCTCTTCGTGCAACGAGGCATACTCAACGCCGTGCTCACCGCCCGCCCAATGCTCCAAAAGCCAAGTCGCCTCCCGGTGCAGCCAGTCAGCCGACCAATCCGGCGCGACGTACGCCCCATGACCCCAGACAGACCCCACCTCCTGCCCGCCCATCGATTGCCAGACATTTTGCCCGTCCGAAATGTCCTGCCCCAAGAACAGCACCTCCCCACCACCAACGACGACCCGCTCAGGGATCGGGGGCGCTTGACGATACAGCTCCCGCCCGAAGTAGCCGAGAACCGCGAACGATACCGCCATGACACCTGCGAGCGCAATCCAGCGTTTTCCAAACTTCACCAAACTATCTCCACCTAAACCAGGCTAATTGACTCCAAATATCCGCTTGACGAGAGAGGGTATCTCACGTACATTCTGGATGTCAAGGGCCAGATAGTCACATTCGGAGACGCCCCATGATTTCCCCAACGGCGGAGTACGCGCTGCGCGCCGTCGTCGCCATCGCACAAGCTGGCGGGGACGCCGTCGTGACCCCCACGCTCGCCGAAATCACAAAGGTCCCCCCCGGATACCTCCCCAAGGTCCTCCAGACCCTGCGACGCGCCGGACTCCTCATATCGAAGCGGGGACTCGGCGGCGGATTCACCCTCGCTCGCGCACCCGAGCAGATTACCGTCATCGACGTGGTCAACTGCGTCCAGCCAATCAAACGCATCGAGCGATGCCCGCTCCACATCGACGCGCACGACGCCACCCTCTGTCCCCTGCACAGAAGACTGGATGAAGCCGCCGAGATGGTGATGAACTCGTTCGCCGCAACGACGATCTCCGAACTCCTCGAAGACAGCAACGACGGTCACCCACCGCTGTGCAAGCAAGCCAAACCGCTCAACCTACGACGCCCCGGGAAGCGATAGCACGGCACCGGCGTCCAGGGAGCGGTGTGGCCGTTTTCGGTGGCATCGCGTTAACCGGGTGCCAGGCGGCTTGCCAGCCAGGGCATTGCACCGGTTCAGTCGCGAAAACACGGGCACACAAGCGGCCTGAAGCAGCGCGGGCCGCACCCATGCGCCCGCCGAACGATCGTCGAATCCACGCACGTACACCGGCGCGCGCCAATGCGCAAAAAAACGCAGATCACGCCGCGCGTTATTGGGGTGTGGAGACAAACATCTAACGCATGCGCCAACCGATTCCCCACACGCCGAATCCGCACCCAACCCCCGCGCCGAACCAACCCAAAGCGCCCGCGCCAAACAAACCCAACGCGCCAGCGCCAAACGAACCCAACCGGACGCGATGAGCCCGTATTCTCTTGTCACATAAGCTCTTACAACAGAGACAGCAACGCAAACCGAAACGCCGGCGTCATTCGAACACACTTTTCCGCCGACCGCTCGCCTAACGCCAGAACACCCGATACCATGCCGTCGATGGGGCTCATCGTCCAAAAATTCGGCGGAACCAGCGTCGGTGACGCCCAAAAAATCCACCGCGCCGCCAGACGCGCCATTCGCGCAAAGCTCCACGGACAGCGCGTCGTCATGGTCGTCTCAGCCATGGGCAGAACAACCGACAAACTCGTCGCACTCGCCCGCGAGGTATCCTCCACACCCCCCAAGCGAGAACTCGACGTCCTGCTCACCACCGGCGAGCAGGTCTCCATCGCACTCATGGCCATGGCCATCCACGAGGGCGGACACGAAGCAATAAGCCTCACCGCCGCCCAACTCGGGCTCATGACAGACAGCGTACACACCCGCGCCAGAATCCAACGCATCGAACGCCAACGCCTCGAACGTGAACTCGAAAAAGGACGCATCGTCATCGTCGCGGGATTCCAGGGCATCGACCAAGCCGGCGAAATCACCACCTTGGGACGCGGCGCCTCCGACACCACCGCCGCAGCCCTCGCAGCCGTCCTCCGCGCGGACGCCTGCGAAATATACACCGACGTCGACGGCGTCTACACCGCCGATCCAAGACTCGTCCCAAACGCCAGAAAAATCGACCGCATCAGTTACGACGAAATGCTCGAAATGGCCGCCGCAGGCGCCGGGGTCATGCACGCCCGCGCCATCGAATTCGGAATGCGATTCTCCGTACCCATCCACGTGCGAAGTTCACTAACCGACGTACACGGAACCATGATTATGACCGAGACCCAAGGGATGGAAGCCATCGCCATCCGCAGCGTCACCCTTCGAGAGGACTTGGCTGCGATCTTCATCATCGGCATGTCCAACGACCCCGGACTCGTATCGACACTGTTCTCCGAGATCGCCAAACACAACATCGTCGTCGACGACATCATCCGCAACATCTACGACAATGGACAACGTGCCAACATCGGATTCGTCATCCCCGCCGAGTCGTCCGCCGTCGCACGCGAAGTCACCGACCGGCTCGCCAAAGAACACGGCTTCCAGTCCGTCGAACACCACAGCCGCGTCTCCAAAGTCAGCGCCATCGGCGTCGGCATGCGCTCCCACTCCGGCGTGGCTGCCAAGATGTTCCAAGCGCTCAGCGACGCCGGCATCGAGATCCACACCATCTCGACCAGTGAGATCGTCATCGGTTGCGTCGTATCAAGTGGCGACGGACCCCGCGCCCTAACCGCCGTCCACGACGCATTCGAATTGTCGAACCCAAACGGCGCCGGTGACGCGACCTAGTGCAGCGACTCCATTGAATTGATGAGTCGATGAAAAAAAGGGTGCCACTGGCGGCTTGTCCGCCAGTGTGATGAGCAGCAGCACTGGCAGCAAGCTGCCAGTGGCACCCATCAATACATGGTTGTCGGAGAACTAGCCCATGACACGCCGACGACGACGACAACGGAAGCGCCTGCCGCCGACCATCCGGCTACCGCGGTTCCATCGCCGCCGGCCCGTGGTGTCACTGATTGTCATCGCCCTGTTGCTGCTGGTCTGGTACGGCCGGAGTGATCTGCCGCGCCCAGTGACACCACCGACCGGCACGGACTTCCAACGGTCCCACGACCGCGAATTCACCGTCCACCGCGTTGTCGACGGGGACACCATCGACATCGATGCCCCCGACCGCGACAAGCCCACCACCCGCATCCGCCTGTGGGGGGTCGATACGCCCGAGGTCGCGGGCTCGCCGCGCGGCGAGATGTACTGGGGACCGCAGGCCTCCGCGTTCGCAAAAGTGACACTGCTTGACACTCGTGTACGCCTCGAACTCGTCGAGGGCGACACACGAGGCAAGTTCGGACGCCTCCTGGCCTACGTCTACTCCGTCTCGTCAGGCGCGATGTTCAACGAGCGGCTGCTCGACGAGGGCTTCGCCTACGCAGACCCCCGATTCTCCCACCCGTTGCGCGAGAGATTCCTAGCGATGGAGGCCCGCGCCGACGACGAACGCGTCGGCCTGTGGAATGCCGTCACAATAGAACAAATGCCGGGCTGGCGCAGGCGACAGGGCCGCTGAAACGCCGACCCGGCAGTACCAGGATCGTCCCGTTGTATGTCAAACGACTGCGCCGACTTAACCACCGAGCAGCGACAGAACGTTCTGCTGCTGCGCGTTGGCGATCGTCAGAATACTCGTCCCAGCCTGAACCAGAATCTGGGCACGGGTCAACTCGGTCGTCTCCGCCGCGAAGTCCGTGTCGCGGATGACCGACTCGGAGGCCGTCAGATTCTCGGTCAGGATCTCCAACTGGTTGATGTTGGGCTGGAGCTTGTTCCGCTCGAACGCACCCAGACGGCCACGCAGGACCGCGACCTGCGTGATGACCTCGTCGAGTACGTTGGAGGCCTGGCTGAAGTTCCCCGACCCCAACGACTTGCTGCTGCCGCTGGTCAGGTCGGAAAGGAACCCGACGATCCGCGAGCCGAGCTTGTTCGCCTGCATGCTCTGGATGCCGATCGTCTCCTGTTGATTCACGTTGACGCGCGGTCCGAGTTGGAACAGCGACCCGCCGCCCGTGATTGCGAACGAAGTCGAACTCGCACCGAACGAGGTATCCAGCGTGATGTCAACGTCGAGCAGGAACGACGTCAGCTTCAGTCGCAACCCGTCGCCGACGGTGGCAGCCCCGTTGATCGTACCCACCGCGTCGCGTCCCTCAAGCCGCGCGCCGTTGGCGGACACGTTGCTGCCCGATCGATCCTGCAACTGGAAAGCAGCGCTGCCGGTCTGAAGCTCAACCGAGACAAACGCGCTGGAACCATAGCCCTGACTCAACAGGACAACACCCGACATGTTCGTCGCGTTGCCGGCGTTGAATCCATTCGCGGATGCGATGACGCCCGTTGCATCCGACACGTTGTTGATCTGCGTGATCATCGCCGACGTGGATGTGTTGGCTGGGAACGACAAGGTGATGATACCCGCAGGACCTTGCAGATCGAAGTTGACGGTCTGCGCACCAGTCGTGCTCGCCGGGAAGTGAAGCTCAGCCTGCAGCGCCGATTGGCTGACGGAAACGTCAACCGGAATGAAGCTACGGGTTCCGAAGTTGCCCTCGAGTACATTGACGTTGGCGAGGGCGACGGTGTCCACCCCGCTCGTGAAATAGCCCAGGCTTCCGTCGAGCAGCTTCCTGCCCGCGAAGGTCGAAGTGTTCGCGATCCGTGTAATCGAGTCGATCGCCGAGTCGATCTGCAACTGATTCGCGTCGATCTCTTCGGGACTGAACGCGCCGGAGTTGGCGGCTTCGACAACCAGACCCTGGATGTCCGTCAGCAGCGCCGAAATCTCCGTAAGCCCGGATTCGGTGGTCGCGATCACGTTGATCGCACGCTCGGAGTTGTCGATGGCCTGGCTCACCGCCGCGATCTCCGAGCGCAGGCGCTCGGAGACGATCAGACCGGCGGGGTTGTCCGCACCGCGGTTGATCTGCAACCCGGTGGACAGTCGCTGCAGCGAGACGGCCAAGTCACGTTGGTTTCGGCCGAGTTGGAACCCGGCGTTGAGCGCCGGGATGTTTGAGTTGATTCGAGTCATTGCAATCCTCCCTGATTGTCGCGTCGACGGGCGTTGGTTTCGTGCTCGCTGTCGTCGACGACCTCGCGTCGGTGCACCGCTTCTCGCGGGTCACCGGCCTCCCGCCTCGATCCATGAGACGGACGCCGGAGATCGGCTGCGCCCTAGTCGGGCTTGCGCGATCTCGCCTGATTGTTTGGTTTTCGCTTGGTCGCCTCGGCGACCTCGTCCGGTTTCATACCCGATGCCGCGAGGTTCTCGCGACGAATGGCGTCGTAGACTTCCTTGCGATGCACGGGTATTTCACTGGGAGCACTGATGCCAAGTCGCACCTTGTCTCCGCGAATATCGACGACGGTGATTTCGATGTCGTCGCCGATCATGATGGTCTCATCTTTCTGTCTGGATAGCACCAACATCCTCGGTTCCTTCCTTGGTTATGCCGATGCCTCGTAACTCTCCAGCGCCGAGCGCGTCGTTGACGGGCGAACGACGAATCCGTCGTCCCGCGACATGCGCGCTGCGCGTCGACGCACCTTCCGCAACGTGGTCGCGCGGCTCCGCGGCATCTGTGGTCCTGCCCGCGTATTATAGAACGGAAGCCCGCGATCATGCCACCCAGGTGCTATCCAGTTCGGCTCATCTGCCGCTGTTTTGGCAGCCGCATCAGCGGATGTCGCGTGGAAAACCGCTTATCACTTAGCACAAGTTGCCCAGCTTGCCGCGTTTCGACGTTGATGACCAGCGGACCCTGCAGGTTTCCGGTCAGCAGGTCGTCCACCTTGTTCACGATGATGAACACCTGGGCGTTGTCTGGATCATCGAGCCCGATGAGGGCCAGGTCCTCGGCCTTGACCGGCGCGCGGTAGTCGGGGACGAACAGGCGGGGGTCGCAGACGACGAACGCGAGGTCTTCGCGCTCGACGGATTGCAGCCAATAGAACCCACTGTCGTCGCCGGTCTGGGCGAGGGCATACTCCTTGACGTCGGGGAACCCGAGTATCCCACGTTCGAACGTGATCAAGCGGGTTTCGTCGACATCCAACGGTCCGAAGCGCGACGTTTGAACGATCATCGCGAGACTCCCATGGTCAATCCTGTTCGGTCGTTCGCTCGCGCGCGCCGCCGGACGTCCGGTCGACCTACATGCGCGGTTGACGTATCCTGACACATCACAACCGCGTCCGCGCAGCGAATACGCATCGCCTCAGCATTTGTCGCGTCCCAGGTCTCCACCTGAGCGACCGTTTCATCCGCCACCGATCGGACCATACGACCGGTGACGTGGCTTCCTTCTCCCATCCCATTCTTCATCCGCGCGATCGCGCGGTCCGGCGCGCTACCCGACGAAGTCGAGCAGCGAGAGGTTCATCAATTGCGAACCGGAAAGCAGGTTCGCCTGCAGCGCGGTCTGAGCTTGCTGAAAGCGCGTGACCGCCTCGGTGTAGTCGAGATCCTCAATCTCGGAGAGGAAGGTTCTGGTGGCGAGGACCGCATTTTCGGTCTGGTCGACGCGCGAACGAAACCCCTCGGCCCGCGCGCCGACGATGCCGTGGACCCTCGTGGTGTCCGCGGCGAATTTCACGAGACGCTCGGCGACCTCTCCGATCGCAAGTTCATCATCCGATTGAAGGGCCTCCTCGAGGTTCAGCAGCGCGGTGAACACACCCTGCGCGCGGACGGCGCCGACATCGTCACTCAGAAGTACCTCGTCGGGGTCGATCGAGGACTTGTTCAAGCCGAGATCGTCGACGGCGAAAGCCTGGATCGAGGCTCGTCCAACGGTCAGCGGATCGCCGCCGCCGGTCGTATCCTCGATGGCGATGCCGTTGGTGTCGGCTGCCAACGCAGCGGTCACGGCGACGCCCGCGTTTTCCGCGGCTTTGTTGATGAGGGTGACGACGTCTCCGACCGTCAGCGCGTCGTCGAGATTAACGTCGAAGGACGTCCCGTTTCGGCTTGTGATGGTGAGGTCGGGCTCGCCTGGGAGGGTCTCGACGCCTCTTCCGAAGTTGAGCGAGTCGAGCGTTGTGGACTCGACCATCGTGCGGATTCCGAGTTCGCTTGCGATACTCCCACCGTCATCGCTGATGCTCATGGTGACGCCGGAGATACGGGTGATGACTTCGATGCCGGTTCCCGCCTCGTTAACGCGTGCGATGAGGTGGAGGCCGGAGCTGTTGATTTTGTTGGTGATGTCCTGGACGGTATCGGCGTCTTCGAGATTGATGACGGCGGATTGCTGTCCGTTTCGAATTCGGATTCCGTTTTCGAGGTTGAGTCCATCGCCGTTTCGGAGGCTCTCGATCTTGGTGTTGGGCGTGAGACGTACGCCGAGGTCGATGGGTTCGGCGAGTCCAGTGCCAAGTGCAGGGGCGGTGAGCCCGAGGTCGGAGGCGGTGACGCCGTTTGTGGTGTCATCGATGGACACTCCGGCGCCGACAACAAGTCCGTTTCCCTGGATGGTGACACTGGCATTGACACCGACGGATTCGGTCGCGGCGTCGATGAGGTCGACGACGTCGCCGACGGTGTCAGCGTTGGTCACGTCGAGCCGGACCGTCTCACCGCTGTCGGCGGTGACAACGATGATTCCCTTTCGGATTCCCTGCGCGTTCGCGCCTCGGAGGTCGCTGAGCCGGGTGTCGGCGGTGATCATCGGTTGGAGGTCGGCGTCTCGCCCGACGGAGGTCGAAAGGGAGCCGAACAGGAGGTTCCCTGGGATGTTTGTCGCTTTCTGGTCGGTCTCACTGACGCGCGAGAAGGTACTGCCGGTGTCTCCGAAGTACGCGACTCCGCCGAGCGCGGACTGGAAGGGGATGGTCTTTGTCTCGCGTCCGGCGAAGATGAAGCTGTCACGGACCTGCCGGTTCCCGACGATCATGAGTTGTTCGCGGATGGACGCGACGAGGGCGGCGTTGGCTTCGCGTTCGGCGGCGTTGGATTGAGTACCCAAGCTCTGACTGGCGATGGCTTCCGCCTGGTTGAGCAGATCGTTGACTTCGGAGAGCGAGTCGTCAGCGGCGCTCATCATGAGGTCGGCATGCCGCAGGTTCTCGAGGATTTGTTCCTGCCGGCTGATGGTCCGATTCATCTTGAGCGACTGTGAGGCTGCGACGGGGTCGTCGCTGAGGGAGTTGAAGCTGCGTCCGGTCGCGAGCCTGGTCTGCTGGTTGAAGATGTCGACGGTGTTCCTTCGCAGGGAGTTGAGGAGCGTGATGGTCCGCATTCCCTGCGAGACACGTGTGATGTTGATGGGTGCAATGGCCATTTGTACTAATTCACCAATGAGATCATTTCCGCGGTCAATCGATCAACGACGCTGACAAAACGCGCGGCGCCCTGGAAGGCGCGTTCAAACTTGATGAGTTCAATGGCCTCCTCGTCCAAGCTCACGCCGCTGATGTTCTCCTTCTGCGATTGCAGTGAGATCAATACGGAGGCGGAAGCCTCGGCTCCGTCGTGGATTTGTGCTGCGCCGACGGCGACGGCATCGGTGATCTTGAGGTAGAAGTCGGAGACCGAGACGTTTCCGAGCATCGCGCTGGGCGTCTCCCCGACGAGGGCGATTCGGGCGGCGTTGGCGCCATCACCGGCGACATTCACGGCGGCGGCGGCGAAGAGATCCGGCTGATCGAGAATATCCTCGTTGACGGCGATATCCGCAGCCGAGGATCCCTCGAAGAGCACGTTGGTCCCGAGCGCCGCAAGCGCATTGGAAGTATCTTCGCGCTGGGTGAAGCCGTCGTGTCCAAAGGTGAAGGTGAGGCCGGTCCCGGCGGTCAGGGCGAGGCGATTGTCGTCGGTGAGCGCGGCGGTGACTCCGGTGACGTTGGCGTTGATGTCCTCGATGAGGGAGTTGAGCGTGGTGTCGGAACCGATCCCGTCGAGGTCGACCTGAACCTGGAAGCTCGTGGTCGTGCCATCGATCGTGTTGGCTACCGAAACGTAGAAGCTGCCGTTTTTCGGGGAGAACGGAAGTTGCGTGTCGTCGCTGTCGAGCGCGGCGTCGGGGTCAGCCACACTGAAGCGGGAGACGGTATTGGTGAAGCCGGCAAGCCCCTGCCCGTCCGCGTGGATCTTGTTCACCTCGAAGATGATGCCAGCGGCGAGTTGATCGATGTCGCTGATGCGTCCGAGGGCGTCGTCGTCGCGCGATTTGATGAGCCCCTGAAGCTGCCCTCCACGGAGGGCGACCTGGGCATTCGTATCGGCGAATGCGACGGTGTCGCGGCGGAACTCGCCATCGACACGCGAGGCGATGGTGAGTCCTCGGGAGACTCCGCCCTGAACGAGGGTTTCATTTCCGATGTAGACGTTGACCTGTCCGTCGGGTTGGAGGCGCACGTTGACTTCGACGAGTTCGGACAGGCCGCGAGTGATGGCATCACGTTGATCGCGGAGGGCGCTGGCGGGCGATCCACCGGCTTCGGTGGAGACGATCTCGGTATTGAGCGTGGCGATCTCGCCAGCCATGGCATTGCCACTGGAGACGAGCGACTCGATTTGTTCATTGAGTTCCCTTCCGAGAACGCCGAGCCGGCCTCGTAATTCCCGGAGCGTCCCGGCGAGTTGAACGGCGCTGCTGAGGGCGAGGTCTCTGACCGCGCCGTCGGCGGGCGAATTCTGCACCTCGTTGAGGTCGTTGAAGAACTGGGCGAACTGGTCCTGCAGGCGTAAGCCGGCGAGGGGATCGAAGAGGGTCTCGACGAGTCCGACGGCGCGGCGTTGGGCGTCGAGGGACTGATTGTCACCGATGGCCGCCCGGATACGGTTTTCGAGTCCCTCGTCGAGGTTGCGTTTGAGTGAGGTGAGTGCGACTCCGGCGCCGGGGCGCATGCCCTCGGGGAGCGATGTCCCGGCCAGTGGGGAAAGCCCGGGAGTCTGGCGTGTGTAGTCAGGACTTCCGGCGTTGGAAATGTTGTTTCCAATCACCTGCAGCGCGCTCTGGTAACTCAGGAGAGCGCTTCGTCCTATGTGGAGTGCGGAGTTAATGAGTCCCATGGTCGTTAGCCAATCGCCTCGAAAAGTTCACGTTTGACGCCCGTGGCTGGGTGCCCTTTCTTGGTGTACCCAGCCCGATCCGCCTCTGGGGCGGTAATGTCCGAGAAGAGGTTGGACACGTGCGTGAGCACCTGGGCGGAGACGCGCCCGATCATTTCGTTCGCACGCTTGACGTCGCGGACGGCTGTCTTGAGCCGGTCGGCGGCTTCGTTGAAGCGCTCGCGGTAGGGTCCATCCAACCGCTCCGCGAACGTCCGCGCGGGCATCTTGCGGGCGACGCTTGGCGCAAGTCCGTACGCGCGCCCGAGTTTGGCCATGAGTTGTTTGCGCAAGCCTTCCTGCTCGCCGATCCTCTCAGCCAACGCTTGCTCTCGGCGAACGCATTCGTGGAGATCGTCGAGGCGTGCGTCGCGCATGGTTTCAAGCTTGGTGCGAAGGGCTTGCCGCAGCTCGAAGTGGAGGACTTCGAGGCGTTCCATAAGGGCGAGGAGCGCGTCGAGCGTGCCGCAGTTGGTCTTGTCAATCGTGCTCGGTGTCATTTCGCGTTGTGGCTCCCGTGGGCGGCAGCGGCGGTGGAGAATCGATTGAAAAGTACGTCTGAAAGCTCGAAGCTCGTGGCTTTTCCGGCGCGCTCGGACAGCATCTGATCGAGCTGTCCCTGGAAGATCTCCTCTCCGCGTCCCCCGTGTCCGAACGACCCCTTGATGGAACTGGAGCGCATGGTGCGTAGCATCGGGGCGAAGAAAACGGACCCGATGACTTCGTTGATGGCTTCGCGCAATTCACCGTGCGCCTTGGCGACGGCTGGTTTGAGCGGAGGCGTTTGGGTTGGGTTGTCGACCGGAGTCATGATTATTCCTTGAAGATAAGTTTCGCGTGGAGTTTTCCGGCGCGTTGGATTTCGGTGAGGATCGCGATGCGGTCGTCGATCGGAACCTTGAGCTGGTTGAGGGCTTGGAGCAGTTCGGCGGCATTCGCGCTGGTTCTCTCTTCCGTGTCGATACCGACGAACTGCTGGGATTCGAGTCGGGGTTCGTCGATCGGGGGCGGGGGGAGGCTGACGACGACGGTCATCCCCTTGTGGGAGACGATGACCGGGGAGATACGGGTTTCGCCACTGACGACGATGGTCCCGCTTGCGCGGTCGATGGTGACTCGAGCTTCGGTTGGGGGCATGAGGGTGCTGAGTTCTCCGATGTCGCGGATCCAGGCGGCGGGATCACCACTCTGGAATGGGGGGACCCAAACAACAACGTTTTTGGAATCGGCGGCGAGGGCGACGCGTTCAACATCCGCAGCCAAACTCAACTCGGAGTTGACGGCTTCGGCGATTGCGACGGCCAGCCCCCATCCAGCGTGGGACTCGTCGAGGACGTAGGTGATGTAGGTCTCAGCCGGTTTTATCCAGGCGTTGGCGAAGGGGAGTTCGTGCCCGCGGGCAGTGAATCCGATCAGCACGTCCTCGTTGATGAGTGCGCCGCGAGCGATCTCACCGACCGTCGGGCGGTCGGGGTCGACCACGCGAATGGGTCCTGAGGCGAACGCGAAGACCCTGCCGACCGAAGGGTCTCGATAGATCAGCGGCGCGGTGATGAGTCTTCCTCCGGCGAGGCTTTTGCAGCTTCCGATGGCGCTGATGTGGGCGTCGATCCGATCGCCCTCGCGGGCTCCGTGTTCGGGGATAACGGCGTCGATCCAGACGATGGCGACGTTCGCGGTGTCCTTGAGTTCCTCGATACCATTGATGGGAGACCCCATGTTCCCGAGGGCACGGGCGAGTTGCCGCATTGTGGCTTCGTATTGGTCGCCGTCGCCGGTTCCGTTGAGACCAACAACAAGTCCGGTCCCAACGAGGTGATTGACGCCAAGTCCCTTGAGCGCGGCGACATCCGCGATACGGACGGTGACCTCGGCGAAGGTTGCGGAGGTCGCGAGGCTGGTGGCGACGGCCAGCAGGATGTCGATTCGGTACGGTCGCACTCGTTCGCTCCCTAGATCGGTCTCAGAAAGTCGAGTATTCGGGGAATCCACCCGCGCCGGCTGCCGTCGCGCACGGCGCCGGCGTTCTGCACGTCGATGGTCTTGTTCGCCAACTGCGTGCTGAGGATGGTGTTGTCGGGGTTGACGTCGTCGGCGCGGACGACACCGGTCAGGGTGACGACGGAGGATTCGTTGTCGAAGCGGGTGTTGGCTTTGGCTTGGATGACGAGGTTGCCGTT
>JAJDDS010000045.1 GCA_029260195.1 Phycisphaerae bacterium | reverse complement strand
TCCAAATCGTGAACTGCGGCGGATAATGGGTCGTGGGGGGCCGAGGTGCTTGGGCAATCCACGGGGTGATGGTAGGATGTGCTCGGTGGGATTGGACCGATGCGGCGCGAGCCAATACTGCTGGGCGCTGGCGCGGCGCGTCCGTCCCGGAGGGACGGAGCGGGAATAGCCCAGCGATTTATCGCTGGGCATCGTGCGCGACGGTTGAGGTGAGCCCCGTAGGGACGACTGAAATGCGATCCCGTCTTGATTCGTCCCTACGAGACTCGTTTGCGTTGCCACGCCGGTGTGCCCGCGATGAATCGATGGGCTGCTTGCAGTTGCCACTCGGGGCAGATGAACGCCCGGCGACTCCTGAGGGAATCGCCGTGGCGAACGGTACCGAGCGCTGCCCCTCTTGGGGGCGCGAGTTCGACATGACGTCGCCTACGATGTTGGCGTGGCGAGAGCGCCCATGACCGTGTTACTCAAGATGTCAGATGATCCAGCCCCTCGCCCGCGTCGTCGTCGTCGTCGTCGGCTGCGATACATCGCCGTCCTGCCGACGCTCCTGACGCTCGGCAATCTGGTCTGCGGATTCTCGGCCGTCTACTTCGGCCTGCGGGCGATGTTCGCGGCCGGCGCCGGCATCCCCGCGTCGATGGACGCCACGCTCGATAGCCAGGTCATGGAGCGCATGCTTCCATCCTTCCTCGCGATCGGCGCGATGCTCATCTTCCTGGGCATGGTCTTTGATATGCTGGATGGGCTGGCTGCTCGCCTCGCGGACAACGCCTCAGCCTTCGGCGCCCAGATTGACTCGCTCGCCGACGTCGTTTCCTTCGGTGTCGCGCCGCCCATGCTGGTCATCGCGATGATCATGCGGGAGCTCAACGCTGAGGTCGTCGTCGGGCCGCTGAGCGCGCACGCCATGGGACGCGCGATTTGGGTGTGCTCAGCCGCCTACTGCATTTGTGCAGCCGTTCGGCTTGCGCGGTTTAACGTGGAGCACGCCCGAGCGGATCACAGCCATCGGACATTCCACGGGCTTCCGAGTCCGGGAGCCGCCGCCGGCGTGGCTTCGCTCATCATGCTTCACGAGCACGCGGGGGCTGGATTCAGTGCGTTGCTGATCTGGGTGCTGCCCTTGGTGACGCTTGGGAGCGGGTTCCTGATGATCAGCCGCATCCGCTATGAGCGGATCACGCAGGCGTACCTGGTAAAGCGACGTCCGTTCGAGCATATCATCGCCTTCCTTGTGGTTTTTGTGGTGTTCTGGTCGTACAAAGCTCCCACCTTGGCGGTCCTCTGCTGTGCGTACGCGATGAGCGGTCCGGCAATTCACATGGTACGGCGATTTCGAGGCGGTTTGCGTGCCTCGGATGACTCCGAGGCCACCCAGACACCGTCGGAAATCCCAGTTGACGGCGAGACCCGCTCCGGTTAATGTTCGGCAACTGTTCGGTTCGTGAAGAGGAAGGATCGCATGAGTTTTGGCGCCGTAAGAGTACGTTTCGCACCCTCGCCCACAGGCTATTTGCACGTGGGAGGGGCCAGGACAGCCCTTTTCAACTGGGTCCTCGCCCGCCAGGCCGGCGGGGCGGTCGTTCTTCGCGTCGAGGACACTGACCGATCCAGACACGTCGAGGACTCGGTCGGGAAGATCCTGGACGATCTGCGGTGGTTGGGGTTGGATTGGGATGAGGGGCCCGATGTCGGCGGCGACCATGGTCCCTACTTCCAAAGCCATCGCCTGGACCTCTACACCGGGCACGTCCAGCGGCTTCTCGACAGTGGAGACGCGTACTACGCTCTCGAAACGCCCGAGGAGTTGGCCGCCCTTCGCGGAGACGCCAAGGAGCGTAAGGGCGTGCTCAAGTATCAGCGCCCTGACCCGCTGCCCACCGTCGAGCAAGGTCTGGCGGCTCGCGCGGATGGACGCCTGATCACGGTCCGGTTCAAAATGCCGGAACGTGATATCGTTGTGCATGACGAAGTCCTCGGCGAGGTCCGCATCCCGCGCGAGGAGTTGGAGGATTTCGTCATACAGAAGAACGATGGCGGACCGACGTACCACTTCGCCTGCGTCGTCGACGACGAGCTGATGAATATCACGCACGTGCTCCGGGGTCAGGAACACTTGATGAACACACCGAAG
Organism: Phycisphaerae bacterium; assembly: GCA_029260195.1. GTDB lineage: Bacteria > Planctomycetota > Phycisphaerae > UBA1845 > UBA1845 > OFTM321. Next base: position 3,453 of record JAJDDS010000045.1, on the reverse strand, counting down.
CACGTAGCCATGCAGGAGGCGCTCGGATTCAAGACTCCCGTGTATGTCCATCTGCCCCTCATCTTCAATATGGACGGCTCGAAGATGGGCAAACGCGACAAGGAGAAGGCCATCAAAGCCGGCCTCGAACCCCCGGAAATCGACGTCCATGATTTTCGCGCCGCCGGCTACCTTCCCGAGGCGCTTCTGAATTTCATTTCGCTGCTCGGTTGGTCACCCGGGGACGATCGGGAACAGATGGACCTTGCCGAGACCATCAATCGTTTCACCGTTAGCCGCGTCGGTGCTGCCAACGCCAAATTCGACCGCGACAAGCTGGTCGCCTTCAACACCGACTGGGCTGCCCGCGTTGACGCCGAGCGTTCGCTCGAAGCGCTGAGGGACTTCGCGCATGTCAGCGGGTCGCCGCTCGCGGGTGCGGACGACAAGACGTTGGCACACTTGCTGCGCGCGTGCGCGGGAATGCGCACCTTCCGCGACGTCGAGAATAAATCCGCATTCCTCTTCGTCGAAGACGACTCCATCGCGTACGACGAGAAAGCCGTCCGAAAGGTGTTGGCCAAGAACGAAGGCGCTGGATTCGCCATGCTCGATACGCTTCTGAGCACTTTGCGTGATCTCGACTCATGGGAGGCGGACTTGATCGATGGCGCGCTCAAGGCCATTTGTGAATCCCGGGACTTGAAACTCGGCGCCGTCGCCCAACCGCTCCGCGTCGCGGTCACTGGCACCACCGTCAGCCCGCCGATCCAGGACACGCTGGTTCTCCTCGGACGCGAACGGACGCTCAAGAGAATCGAAATCGCTGGAAAGCAAAAGGCGCCGGCGTAGGCGCCTCCAAAGCAACATCACCACAGGACATGCGGCCAATGTCACTACTTGTCACCGGTAGCATCGGAATCGATACGGTCACCACCCCGCACGGGTCCGCCGACGACGTTCTCGGCGGCTCGGCGATCTACTTCTCGTTCGCAGCCACCTTCTTCTCGCCCGTCCGTCTCGTCGGTGTGGTCGGTGAGGACTTCCCCGACGCCTTCCGCGACGTGCTCACCCGACGCGAGATCAACACGCTCGGACTCGAGACCCGAACCGGCAGCAAGACCTTCCGGTGGACCGGCAAGTTCGTCGGCGACATGAACGAGGCTGAAACCGTCGGCGTCGACCTCAACGTCCTCGCCGAAGCCGGGCCCAAAGTGCCCGCGGCGTTTGCCGACAGCCGCATCGTCTTCCTGGCCAACACGCACCCGGCGCTGCAGCGCGAACTGCTCGCTCAGGTCAACGCCCCCAAGCTGACCGTCTGCGACACGATGGATCTTTGGATCGAAAACGAACGCGACGAGTTACTCAAGACGCTGGGTATGGTCGACGGCGTCATCATCAACGACGCGGAGGCACGCCAACTGACCGGTGTGTACAATCTCGTCGAGGTCGGCCGACAGCTCCTCTCCTGCGGCCCCAAGTTCGCCGTCATCAAGAAAGGCGAGCACGGCGCCATGCTCATCTCAGCCGACGGCGCCACGGCGATTCCTGCTTATCCGACCGATAACGTCAAAGACCCCACCGGCGCGGGCGACAGCTTCGCCGGCGGGATGCTCGGATACCTGGCGGAGAGCGATGATTTCAGCCCGGCCTCGCTCAAGCGGGCCATCGTTCGCGGGACCATTTGCTCGTCATTCACGATCGAGGGTTTTTCGCTGAACCGCGTTCTGGAAACGACGCGAGACGACATCAACACCCGCGTCGCGCAGTTCACGCGGATGCTACGGATCGACTAACTGTGCGTGTATTCGTGGCCATCGAGCTCGAACAACCGCTCAAGACATCCTTGGGCAAGCTGACCGACGCGCTCTCCGCGTTTCGCAAGGACGTGCGATGGGTCAAGCCCCACCAGATGCACCTTACCCTTAAGTTCCTCGGCGAGGTCGCCGACGATCGCGTGCCCGCACTGTGCGACGCCGCACGCGAGGTGGCTGCCGCGTCCACCCCCTTCACGCTCGAACTCGACCGTTGCGGCTGCTTCCCTCCGAAGGGGAAGGTCCGCGTCATCTGGGGCGGGACCGACAGTTGTCCGGGCGAGTTGCTCGACTGCGCCGCCCGCGGCGAGGACGCATACGAAAACCTGGGGTTCGCTCGTGAGCGACGCCCCTTCGCAGCCCACATGACCGTCGGCCGCGTCCGCGACGACCGCTCCGACGGGCGAATGCGCGACGCGATCGACGCGCTCGAGATCAACCGAGCGCGTCAATCGGTGGATTCGATAACGGTAATCCAATCGGTGTTGGGACCAGCCGGTGCGTCGTACAGCGCCCTCGGCAGGTTCCGGTTCGGCGGCGCCGGCCAATAGCCAGCGCCCCCAAAAGAGTGGAGACAGAACAACATGAGCACGGAACAGGATACGACTCGGAAACAGGCGTTGGATCGCGCCCTACAGCAGATCGAAAAGTCCTACGGCAAGGGCGCTGTGATGAAGCTGGACGAGAAAAGCATGGTCGTCGAGGGCATCAGCACGGGCTCGCTCGCGCTCGACCTCGCCCTCGGCGGTCGAGGACTACCGCGGGGGCGGATCGTGGAGCTCTACGGCCCCGAATCGTCAGGGAAGACCACGCTCGCGCTGCACACCATCGCCGCCGCCCAGGAGGACGGCGGTGTCTGCGCGTTCGTCGACGCCGAACATGCCATCGACGCTTCCTGGGCGAAGCGCTGCGGTGTCAAACTCGAGAATCTCTTGCTGAGTCAGCCCAACTCCGGTGAAGAAGCCCTTGAGATTACCGAACTGCTGGTCCGCAGCAACGCCGTGGACGTGGTCGTCGTCGACTCGGTCGCAGCCTTAATCCCGCGCGCCGAGATCGAGGGCGAGATGGGCGATACGCATGTGGCTGTCCAAGCTCGGCTGATGAGTCAAGCCATGCGGAAACTCACCGCCGCGATCTCCAAGACCGGGACGGTCGTCATCTTCATCAACCAGATTCGCATGAAGATCGGCGTCATGTTCGGCAACCCCGAGACCACCCCCGGCGGGCGGGCACTCAAGTTCTACTCCTCCGTCCGACTGGATGTCCGTCGTATTTCGACTATCAAGGACGGCGATCTCCCCATCGGGAATCAGGTCCGGGCGAAAGTGGCCAAGAACAAGGTCGCAGCCCCGTTCCGAACGGCTGAGTTCGATATCATGTTTGACTCCGGCATCAGCCGCGAAGGCGATCTGATTGATTTGGCGATCAAGGAAGATATTGTCCGGAAGACCGGCGCATGGTTTAGCTTCGGTGACATCCGTCTGGGGCAGGGGCGCGAGAACAGCAAGCAGTTCCTCAAAGACAACCCCGACCTTTTCAACGAGATTCGCGTCAAGATTCTCGCTGCCCACACAGATCGACAGAAGGCGGGCGAAGATAAGAACTCACAGCCCGCGCCGAAGAAGGGCACCCCCAAGGTCGCCGGGACCATCACGCCGCC
>JAJDDS010000440.1 GCA_029260195.1 Phycisphaerae bacterium | reverse complement strand
TGGACAAGGTCAACGCGCAGCAGGCGCGGCGGACCTTGGACCGGATCGTCGGGTACCAACTCAGCCCGCTGCTGTGGCAGAAAATTGCCAAGGGTCTGTCGGCTGGGCGCGTGCAGTCTGTTGCTGCCCGTCTGATCGTCGAGCGGGAGTGGGAGATCCGGGCGTTCATCCCGACCGAATCATGGCGGATCCGCGCGGTGTTCACTCCGGAGATAGCCGAACGCGACCGGCTTGCGAAGGAGTGGGAGGGATTCCTCTCGGCAGGCAGCGATCTCGACGAAGGCCGTACGCTCAAGGAGCGGACGGCTTGGCTGAGCGAGCGCGGGTGCGTCGCTGCCGATCTGGTAAGCGTCGGCGGAAAACCGTTCAAGCCGACCGAGCACGAAGAAGCGCGGAAAGTGGCTGAGTGCTTGGGCTTCGTGTGCGAACAGGTCGAGAAGCGCGACTGGGAGGAGTACAAAGACAAAGGCATCGTGACGGTGGATCTGGTCGGCGAGACGTTTGCCGAGAAGTGTCCGTCGTTCGCGGTGAGTGACATTCAAACGCGTCGTTCGTCCTCGAAGGCACCGCCGCCGTTCACGACGGCTTCGCTGCAGCAGGCTGCTTCGACGCACATGCGGTTTTCCGCGTCGCGTACGATGCGGGTCGCGCAGGGGCTTTACGAAGGTGTCGATATCGGCGGCGCCGAGGGTCCGATCGGTCTGATCACGTACATGCGTACGGACTCGACGCAGCTCAGCAAGGAGTCGGTGGCTGCCACCCGCGATGTGATTCAGAATGCGTTCGGTGAGAAGTACTTGCCAGCCAAGCCGAACGTATTCAGCACGAAGAAGAAACACGCACAGGAGGCCCACGAAGCCATTCGTCCGTCGGACCCGCATCTCGATCCGGATCGGGTGAAGACGCACCTCAGCCCGGATCAGTGGAAGCTCTACGACTTGATCTGGCGGCGGACCGTCGCGTGCCAGATGGCGCCCGCCCAATGGGACAGCACCACCTTGCTGATTGCGACGGAGACTCGGATGGGGACGGCGGAGTTCAAAGCCACCGGGCGTCAACTGGTGTTCGATGGATATCAGCGTGTGGCCAGCCAGAAGCCGACCGGGGACCTGATCCTCCCGCCAATGCGCGAGGCGATGCCGGTGGCGTCGATCGATGTCGATCCCGAGCAGCAGTTCACCTCGCCACCACCCCGCTATTCGGAAGCCTCGCTTGTCAAGGCGATGGAGTCCGAGGGGATCGGGCGACCCAGTACATATGCAGCCATCATTCAAACCATCCAGGACCGCGGCTACGTCGAGCAGATCGAGCGCCGTTTCTTCGCGACAGACAAGGGACAGGTCGTTACCGAGAAACTGATCGAGCACTTCCCGGATATCATGAACGTCAAGTTCACGTCCCACATGGAAGACGAACTCGACAAGATCGAGGAAGCCCACCTCGACTGGGTGACGGTCATGCGGGAATTCTACGAGCCGTTCCAGAAGGCGCTCACAAAAGCCGGAAGCGAAATGAAACCGGCGCGCGCCGAGCCGAGCGAGTTCAAGTGTCCCGAGTGCGAGAAAGAGATGGTCTACCGCTGGGCGCGGACCGGGCGTTTCCTCTCTTGCACCGGGTACCCCGAGTGCAAGGGGGCGCGGAACGTCGATCGCGACGGCAAGCCCATCGAGCAGACGAAGATCGCCGTCGACTGCGACAAGTGCGGCGAAAAAATGGTGTTACGCCAGTCACGTCATGGGTACTTCCTGGGGTGCGGCGGGTATCCGGAGTGCACAAACACGATCCCCTGCAGCGAAACGGGCGAGCCGTTGAAACTGGTCAAGGAGAAGGAACTCGAGCAGGCATGCGCAGTCTGCGAAGAGGGAACCCTGAAGGTCAAGCGGGCGGGATTCCGGGTCTTCCTGGGTTGTGACAAGTACCCCAAGTGCAAAAACACCGCGAAGCTGCCCGAGGGGATTCGCGTCGAGAAGAAAGTGGTGCCCGTCGAGGAGGCTGGTTTCGGTTGCGAGAAGTGTGGACGGCCGATGCACCTCAAAAGCGGGCGGCGCGGAAAGTTCGTCGCGTGCAGCGGGTTCCCCCGTTGTCGCAACACGCATCCGGTCGAGAAACTCGACGAACTGAAAAAGCTCGCGGCGGAAGGTAAGCTGCCGATTACGGCGCCGGCGGGCAACGGCGCCGACGGCGTGAAAGCGAACGGCGCCAATCAAGGCGCCCGCCGCCCGGTACCCAAGACGGCTGCGGGAAAGGTGGATCTCGAAGCGCTTGGACCACCGCCGGAAGGCTTCGCCTGGACGCGCACCGGACGCCCGGTGGTCGAGACTTGGCCCGAGGAAGGGTTGAACTGCCCCGAGTGTGGCAGCGAACTCGTGCTCAAGAGCGGCCGGTTCGGCCCATTCTATAGTTGTACCGGGTTCCCCAAATGTCGAAGCTCGGTCAACCTCCGAGGCGCGGCGAAGAAAAAGGCCGAGATCGAAATGCCGGCGCCCGTCAAACCCAAGCCCATCCCGACCGAAATCCCTTGTGAGGAGTGTGACGGGAAGATGGTGATCCGCACCGGACGCTCGGGCAAGTTCCTCGGGTGCGGCAACTACCCCAAGTGCAAGACGACCCAGCCCTTGCCGGAAGAACTTAACGAACTCGCTGCCGCGGGCGAGAAGAAGTAGCGCGCTGACGACTGACGTATCCTCCATGATACGCAATGCACGGGGATGGCGGAGTTTCTGATCGCACGGTAGGGGTGTTCGCGCTCGCTCCTTGACCCAATCTGGGGGCGTTCCGTGCTATTCCGGCAAGACCCCTCGCTGCGTTCGGGATGACACGGTGGCATCATGACATGGGGACGACGCCGGCGAGAGACTACGCGCGCTCGGGCTCGAAGGTGCGAGCGACGCGGAGTCCGGCTTCGAACAGAAAGAACATGGGGACGGCGAGGAGCATTTGGCTGACCACGTCCGGTGGGGTGAGAATGGAGGCAGCAATCACGATGCCGAAGAAGATATAGCGGCGAGCCTTGGACATCTCGGCGGTCGAGACCAGACCACTGCCAGCCAGAAAAACGACCACCACCGGCAGCTCAAACGCCAATCCGAATCCCAGCGCCAGGGCGAACACGAACGAGACGAAGAACTGGATGCCGTAGTGGCTGCTGACGGAGCGGGCGCGGTCGGCGGGTTTGAGATCGGTGGTCAGCGTTTGGCCCGGTACGCGCGCGTTGAACGTGCGGCGCTGCTGGTTTATCCAGACAGCCCCGTCGGGCGGATCGTCCGGGTCGTCGTCGAGGACCGGGAAGGTGAATTCGGACAGCTCGGTGTCCGGCGCGGCGGGCGTCTCGGGTTGGGCGAGCAACATGCGATTGAACCAACTGAGTTCGAGTTCGGGCAGATCTAGGCTCTGGCTGAACGTGACGAAGAAGTTCAACACGATGGGCAGGACGATGAAGAACATGAACGCCACGCCGCTGACGAAGAGTCCGACCGACACGGGGGCGAACCTGCGTGCGAACTTGCGTTCGTGTTCGTAGAGTCCTGTGCCGACGAAGGTCCATACCTGGTAAAGCACCCACGGCATGGAGATCAGCAATCCGCTGAGGAATCCGACCTTGAGATAGAGGATGAAGGGCTCTTGCGGACTGAGGGCTTGGAGTTCGGGGCGTTCGCCGTGAGCGTGGAGGACGAGAATGGCTGGGATGAGGATGAACCCGAGGATGCGTTTGGCGAAGATGAGTGAGACAACTGTTCCGATGGTGACCCCGGCGAGGGCACGGATGAGGCAGGTGCGCAGCTCTTCGAGGTGGTCGCCGAAGGGCATACGTGTGGTCGTGGCGGTCGCGTCCGTGCTGGTGTCGGAGGGCATTGGTGTTGCTATCTGGGCGCCATGAATCAAGGCCGCGCGCCCGGAGCGCGACCGCACGTCTAGTTTCTAGTCGCCGGTCGTCCGCGCGTCCAGAAACGACTGGAGGATGATCTGTGCGGCGAGCTTGTCGCGGCGGGCTTTCTTCTGCTGGTTCGTCAGATCACCGGCAGCCAGATACATATCGGCTTGAACGGAGGAGAGTCTTTCGTCCCAGAGATGTACGGGGGCGCCGGTTTCCGTCGCGATGAGTTTGGCGAACCGATCGGAAAGCTTGGCCTGTGGTCCTTCGGTGCCGTCCATGTTGAGGGGGAGCCCGACGACCCACTCGTCGATGTCGAATTCACCGACGGCGGCTAGGATGTCGCGGGCTTGCTCGGCGGGACCGCCGACGCGCGTGAGGGTGACCAACGGCGAAGCGATCGTTCCAAGGGGATCGCTAATGGCGATGCCGACGCGTTTGGTTCCGTAGTCGATTCCGGCGTATCTGGCGCTCATGGGTCGGTCACGTGACGGTCTTTGCCGGCGCTCCGTCCTCCGGAGGGCCAAGCTACAGGTACTTGTCGCCGAACTTGTCCTTCACTTTCGCGACGAGTTCCTTGAGTCCTTGGGAGTCGCGTTTGGTGCAGATAAGGGTCGCGTTGTCGGAGTGGACGATGACCAGGTCGTCGACGCCGATGGTCGCGATCATGTGGTCGGTCTCGGAGACGACGATGTTGCCCCGCGACCCGAGGTTGATGGTGTTCGCAGCCACGGACACGTTGCCCGCTTCGTCGCCGCCGACCACCTGCTCGATCGCGGTCCACGAGCCGACATCGACCCACTGGCAGTTCATCTCGACGACCAGGACGCGCTTGGCTTTCTCCATGACTGCGAAGTCGATGGAGATCTTGAGCAGGCCGGGGTAGATGGCGTTGAGTGTCTCGTCGCGTTTCGGGGTGTCCCAGTCCTTTCCGCAGTTGACGAGACCGTCGTACGATTTGGGGAGGTGTTCCCTGATCTGCTCGAGGATGGTCGCGATCTGCCAAGTGAACATCCCGCTGTTCCAGTAGTAGCGTCCGCTGGAGACGTATCTGGTGGCGTCGACGATGTTGGGTTTCTCGGTGAACTCCTTGACTTCGAACACGCCGTCCGCCACGGAATCGGCGCGGCGGACGTAACCGAACCCGGTTTGCGGCGACGCGGGGCGGATGCCGAAAGTGACCAGCGCGTCGGGATGGTCGTTGACCACATTGAAACCGGTGTCGACTGATTCGGCGAAGCTATCGATCGGATTGATGATGTGATCGGCGGTGAAGATCCCCATCCGCCCGCCAGGGTCGCGACGTTGAAGTATGGCTGCCGCCAG
>JAJDDS010000439.1 GCA_029260195.1 Phycisphaerae bacterium | reverse complement strand
ATCGCGCGGGCATCGCTTGCTGTGTTGTCTTTTTCGGTTGTCGCGCGGGGGGACGTTCTGATTACGTACGAGAGTGCGGTGGATGCGGATCCGGGGACGACACAGATCGAGATCGTTGTGGACCAACTCGGTGTTCCGTTCAGCGTTGATGTTGCGGCTACGACCGTGACGGGGGGGACGGTTGAACTCAGCGGTGCGTCTTTCGGGTTCGGCGCGGACAACGGCGCCTTTTGGGAGGTTTCGGGGTTCGCTTGGGACTGGGGATTCGACCTGGATGACTGGTTCCCTGATTCGACGCTGCCGTATCCCATCCTCATTTCCTTTGGTCCGGTCGCACAGATACCACCGACGCCGGATGCGTTGGCATTGGCGCGCATTGATGTGATCGTCGCGCCCGACGCGCCGCTCGATGTCGCGTTGATACTCGACACCCATCCCGGACTCGGGGGTGGTTCACCGGGGGATCCAATAGATCTGGAACCCGGCAGCGAGTTTGTCGCGTTCGTCGTGATACCGGAGCCGGGGGCGGTGGTGTTGCTGGCGCTTGGAATGTGGTGTGCGCGACGGCGGGTGCCTGTGCAGGGGCGAACGGTGCCGCGCGAGGGGTAGGGCAATCGCTTCCCCAGGTCCAAAGGACCTGGGGCACCCGCGTGGGGACGAGGGGGGAAGCGAACGATTAGCGGATGGTGATGGTGGTTTGGGCTTCGGCCATGTCGACGATGGTGTTCTTGTCGACGAGTTGTTCGTTGACGAGTTGGGGCTCGCGGATGGCGAGGATGCGGAGGAACTCGGGGGGGAACGTTCGGTAGCGGAGGCGGGCGATGACGCGGATGTGGCCTACGATGCCACGGGTTGGCACTGGGATGTCGTAGGGGGCGGTGGTGGGGGTCAGCATGTCGAGCGAGTACGAGTTGTCCATGTGGTCGGCGTTCAGCGGGTTGATGACGATCTCGCGTTCGCCGTCTTCGCCGAGGCGGATGAACGCGTTCTGGAAGTTGGTGATGCCGAGATTGACCTCCGGGCGCTGGTCGCGGTCGGGGCCTGGTTCGTAGTGGGAATCGAGGGTGTCGATGTCGACCTCGAAATGGCGATTGTCGAGGTCCTCGTCGTCGAGTGAACCGTCGGGCTCGGTTTCGCCGGTTTCGGGGTGGGCCTGATCGCGGAGGTAGCCGGACTCGTAGATCACACCCGCATCGTCGCTGACGATGAGCTCGATCCAGACCTGTCGCTCCTGTGAGAAACCGCTGGGGACGCGGTGTCCCGCGCCGACGTTTGTGACCACGGCGCGGATCGGAATGAACTCCGCATCCGCCGCGATGGACTCGGGCGTGCCGTCAAGGGTGAGGGTGCAGGCGGCGCGGAGCATCTGCTCGCGGCGCTGCAGCTGGCCCCGGGGGAAGCCGAATGCGTCGGTATCGTCGGTGTCGACGTTGGGGAACTGTGGATCGTCAATGAACGGAACGGAGACAGCCGTAAAAGCGTGTATGGCGTGTGGCCGGGCGGGGGTGTCGACGCCCACGCCGACGCCGTGGTCCATCATGGGGAAGACGCCGGGGGGCTCCATTGGGTAAAGCGACATGTGGCAGTCCTGACAGCGAATGACCTTGCCATGTGGGTTGTCTGTTGAGTTGTAGGGGCCTTGCTGCCATTCGGTGAAGAGGTTTTCGAGGCGTTGGAATGGTTCGCCGGTGACGAGGTCGGGCTTGGGGATGCGGACGTCGTGGCAACTGCCGCAGAATTCGGACGACCGGATGTAGTCAGAGCCCTCGGGGATGTGGTAGGGGCTGTCGACGGGCTCGTCGATGGGGCCGAACTTGATGTCGCTCGGGCCGAACTCGGCGGACATGTTGGCGATGCCGTCGCCGAGCGGGCTTCGTTCGAGGTTGGGGCCGGTGACGGTGTGGCAGAAGTCGCAACTGATGCCCTCGCGGCCGATGTCGGAGAGGCTTTGGCGTGCGGGCAGGGCGGATTCGGCGTCGGTGAAGTCGGGTAGCTCGTCGTTGAAGACGCCGATGGGCGAGTGGCATCCGATGCAGAAGTTGGGTTCGTCGCCGTTGGGTGCGAAGGCGCCCGAGGTGAGCTTGCGGACGGTGAGTTCGAAGGCGTTGAAGACGGGGCTCATGGCTGCGTAGTGCATGATGGAGCCCTGCCATTCGTCGTACTGTGTTTCGTGGCAGGAGCCGCAGGTCTCGGGTCGGTCAAATCGGGGGGCTGGCGCGGGCGGTTCCGGCAGCAGGAACCCGCAGCCGGCGGCCCCGAAGGCAAGTGTGGCGGCTGCGGTGGCGGTCATCAGGGCGAGCAGGGTGGGCCGCCGCGCGCTTCCGGGGTGGGGAGTGGGCACCTGCTTGTCACGGACCATATCTGTTTCCTGGACCCCGAAGAGGTCGATCCCAACACGTCATCCGGCGTTACGCGTGCCTCGCCCCGTTGGCTACCGACGTCATCGTACTGAATCCAACATGTCGGGTCCAGGTGGGGTCTTGTTGGTCCGGGCGGTTGGTGCGGTTGCAATCATGGGGCACAGGGGCACAATATCGGGCGTTATGAGCGAACCTATTCTGAGCGAGACGCGGGGGCAGGTCGGGGTGGTGCGGCTAAATAGGCCGGAGGCGCTGAACGCGCTGTCGTTGGAACTGATGAAGCAACTCGTCGCGACGCTGGAGTCGTTCGACGACGATCCTGCCATCCACGTCATCGTGCTGGCCGGAAGCGAGAAAGTGTGGGCGGCCGGTGCGGACATCAAGGACATGGCGGAAGCGTCGGCGTTTGAGATGTACGAGCGGAACCAGTTCGCGCGGTGGGAGCGCATCCGGCGGATTCGCAAGCCGATCATCGCAGCCGTCAGCGGTTACGCGCTGGGGGGTGGGTGCGAGCTGGCGATGCACTGCGACATCATCATCGCGTCGGAGACAGCCAAGTTCGGTCAACCGGAGATCAACATCGGCGTCATGCCGGGTGCGGGGGGGACGCAGCGCCTGACCCGGGCGATCGGAAAGTTCCGGGCGATGGAGATGGTGCTGAACGGCCGATTCATCAGCGCGCGGGAAGCGGCGGAGTTCGGGCTGGTCTCGCGAGTCGTGCCGAAGGAGCATTATCTGAGCGCAGCCCTGGAGCTTGCGGAGGAAATGTCGAAGCGGCCGCCACTGGCGCTGAAGCTTGCGAAGGAAGCCGTGCTCAAGGCGCACGAGACGACGCTGAGCGAAGGGTTGGAATACGAGCGGAAGCTGTTCTATATGTTATTCGCGACGGAGGATCAGAAGGAAGGAATGCGGGCGTTCGTGGAGAAGCGGAAACCGGAATACAAAGGGCGGTGACGGTGCACCCCGGCGCTGAACGGTCTTGGTGCTGCACGTTATGTCATGCGTGGCAATGTGGTCGGGTTGTCGCGGGGCGTAAGCCTAGGTGTTTCGGGATTCGACGTCCGCCGTGACTCATTTGCCCCGTAGGGGCTTGTGAGAATAGCCCAGCGAATCATCGCTGGGATCAAGATGGTGATGCAGGACACGAGTCCCGTAGGGACGACTGAGGACGGGCGTGACCTCATCCGTCCCTACGGGACTGTGGTTCCTCGCTGGACATGGCACCCAGCGATGAATCGCTGGGCTATTGTCGTTTCGTCCCTACGGGACGACGAAATGCGGAGGACTATCCATGGGCGATGTTTCAGGGACGGTGCTGGTGGAGAACGAGGGGGGGGTTCGGACGCTACGGCTGAACAGGCCGGACGTGCTGAACGCGTTCAATGACGAGATGCTGTCGGCGCTCGGGAAGGCGGTGAAAGCGGCGGCGAAGGACGACGGGGTTCGCTGTCTGGTGATCGCGGCTGCCGGGCGCGCGTTTTGTTCGGGTCAGGATCTGGATTCGGTTAAGGCGCGGATGAACGATCCGAACGCACCGGAGTTGGGGGGGCATCTGCGGAAGCTGTACAACCCGATGATCCTGGCGCTGCGGACGATGGAGAAGCCGGTGGTGGCGAGTGTCAACGGTGTGGCGGCCGGCGCGGGGTGTAGCTTGGCGCTTGCGTGCGATCTGCGGGTGGCGGGGGCGTCGGCGAGTTTCATCGAGGTCTTCATCAACGTGGGGTTGGTTCCGGATTGCGGGAGCACTTTTACGTTGCCGCGGCTGGTGGGGATGTCGCGGGCGATGGAGATGGCGTTCACCGGGCGGAAGGTGGGGGCCGAAGAGGCGCTGGCGATGGGATTGGTGAATCGGGTCGTGCCAGACGAGGAGCTGCCGGGCGAGACCATGCGGTTCGCACAAAAGCTGGCGTCGCTGCCCACGCGGGGGATCGGGCTGACGAAGCGGGCGTTCAACAAAGCCTGGTCGGCGGAGTTGGATGAACAGTTGGAATACGAGGCATTTCTACAGACGACGGCGGGTCAGACGGACGATCACATCGAAGGCGTGACTGCATTTCTCGAAAAACGCAAGCCGGCGTTCACGGGTCGCTAAGTCTTTCCGAGCAAGCGACTTATGGGTTCGCAGGGAAGACGGCGGGAGAAAACGCGCCGCGTGCGTTCTTTCGCCAATCTCGATTCCACCGGATTCTTCTTGTAATACCAGCAAAACATCAGTAGGGTTGAACACGGTTATCGGGCGTTGGCTGGCCGATACTCGGGGTGGCCGATCGGGTCTCGTGCCGTTGGGCGTTGGCTGGGCCGCAAGAACGGTGCGTAGGGGATCGTGAACCCCAAGTCGTTTGAGTTGCGAGCGAGCGTGTGATGTTGGTAGCAGGTCGCGACAATTGTCGGCGTGTGCTACTGGTTTTTCGACGGATCGTGTGACCCGCGGTTGCCGACTCGTGGGAGGTTGGCGGGCGGTTGTTGTCGTGAACTCACAAAACGGAGGTGTTGGCGATGCGATCTACTTGCGTGTTTCGTGTGACGGCGGGGTTGGGGCGTTCATGCGGTCTCTTCTCGGCTGCGGTTGCTGTTATGTTGCTGTCGGCGAGCTTCGCCCAAGGGCAGAACGTTCTGGTGAGCGAAATTGATTTGCCATTCGCTCTGCCTGGGAACCCTCAGCCGACATTGAGGATACGGACGACATCGACGGCAATGGGCGTCGAGGTTGGTGGCGTATGCGTCACTACGGTCGAGGAGAGGGTAGGCTTTATCGATTTTGGAGACCCGTCCCCGTGTACGGATGTAACTCCTGAGTTCGCGGACGCAGACTTCGAGTGGTTCTCGCAGCACGCGACTCCCCCCTTTTTTCCAAAGCTTTGGGACGGAAAACCGCACTATCACGACGATCCGCCTGCTTGCGTGATCGCCGATGCTGTCCAGTCCTGGCAAACCACTGGTGCAGTCGAGACTGGCGCGGGGGTTATTTTCGTGTTCGCCGCGTGGGATACGGACGGTCCGGGAAACACCATGCCCGCCATGGTCGGATCAACACCGGGCATGATCGCCGGGAACGCGACGAGTTGGGTGATGAGCTCGGCCCCCCCTCCTGTCCCCCCCAATTGCCTTGCCTCAAGTGCGAGCCTGACCGCGACCCTGGGGGTTCACGCCGAAGTGAAACTCGTGAGCTCCGTTCGCGAGCGCGCGGGGAGATACATCTACACGTACGTTCTGGCGAACGCCATGGAAGAGAAGGTGCTGGTGAGTTGGGCGGCGGCCTCTCTTGAAATCAGCCTCGCGCCACTTGAAAGGTACATGCACTCGATTGTCTCCGCTCATCCCGCCCAGGAGTCTCAGGGGCACGCCATCGTTGACGGCGGGCCGTTTTCCAACGTGACGATGGTTGCTAACGCGTTTGTACCGGCCGACGAGGAGTAATCCACATGGGTTCTCACGTGAACAGCATTGCTCGGCCCCGGTTTGTCTGGTGGGTGGCCGGCGGCGGCCGAATCCTATCGGGACGCGACAATGTGGCTGATCCCGTTGGCGGCGTTCTGCTCCCAGGGGCACGGCGACGTGCGAGAGCAGAACGTGGGCGCGGAATCGGGGAGCGGGGATTCGCGCCAGTCCTAGTCATCTTGGCGTACATGATGGGCTCCGAGCCCGTCCGCGCCCAATGCGGGCACACGATTGCTGCGATTAGTTCGCGCAACGCCGGGACTTTGTACACGGTTGATCACCTCGAACTCGCGGGGGGCGACTACGTTGGAACCGGCGAGCTAGCGAGCGAAATGGCAAACAACAAGACGTTTTCAGGGATCAGCGTGAATGATCTTGGTATCGACGGGTTGGGCGACTATCTGCTCATCGTTCATCCACTAGGCGGACTACTCGATGAACTCCAGCACTTTGATCTCGGACCGGACGGTTTGGCGCTCCGCGGCACGCTGCTTTCGTATGATCCTCAGATGACGCAGCTCTTGGCTGTGTCCGCGGGTTTTCTCGATGGAGACGGGACGCCGGACGTGTTGACCATCGAATTCTTTAATGGCGACGACAAGCCGCGGCTGTGGCACTATGAGGTGGTTGGCGGCAGCCTGAGCGCGCGCACGGAGATCGTGGTTCCCGCGCCGTCGAGTGGGAATCTCGTGGCGATGACGTTCGGTGATTGGGATGGCGTTGGCGGCGTGGATATGATTATCGTCGAAAATGGCGGTGGCCTGACTTTCGTTAACCACTATGTATTCGGTTCCGGCACGCTCGTCTTCGAAGAAACGCTCCTGGAGCGTGATGGCTGGCTGCACAATTTTCGGAGTGTTTCGATCGGTGATGTTGATCAAGACGGAAACCGCGATTTGACATTGGTGGACAAAATCTTCCACGATTCCGCGACGACGATTGAGTGGTGGGATCCTGGGCCGTCGGAGCTTCAATTGGAGGGGTTTCTTTTGATTACAATTCCCGCACCGCAGAGGCTCGTCGCAGCGGCTTTACTCCCTTCGAGTGTGCCGACCGGCGCGTGCTTGCTCGTCGATGGGGTCTGCGTCGAGACAACCCAATTGTGTTGCGAGGGTCTCCCCGACGGCGATTCCGAGTATCAAGGTAACGGAAGTGTCTGCGACCCGCCGCCGCCGATACCGACAATGTCACAATGGGGTGGAGCCATCACTACGCTCATGCTGCTCACGATGGGGACGATCTTATTCGGGGTGCGAGTCGAGCGGGGCGACCATGGTGTGACGCGCGAGGGCAGTCAAGGTCGCTGCCGACGCGGGGCATCGGACTGACCAAGCGGGCGTTCAACAAAGCCTGGACGGCGGAGTTGGACGAGCAGTTGGAATACGAAGCACGTCTGCAGACCACGGCGGGTCAGACGCAGGGCCAGCGCGCATAAATAGGGGGTTTAGGGGGTCTGGCGCGATTGGCCGTCATCGGTTATATCCTCTGCAGGCTCGCCGAATGGACTGGCGAGGGTTCCCTGCAGAAGGAGTCTGTCGATGGCCAATGACGCTGTACGCTTGAGTTCAATTGTCAAACACTTCGAGTCACTGCCGGATCCTCGGCACCAACGCAATCGTCGCCACTTGCTCGTCGATGTGATCACGCTTGCCGTGTGCGGCGTCATTGTCGGTTGCTCGGGACCGTCGGCCATTGAACATTGGGCCAAAGCCAAAGAGGATTGGTTGAAGGAACTGCTGGCCCTTCCCAACGGCATTCCGTCGCGGG
>JAJDDS010000438.1 GCA_029260195.1 Phycisphaerae bacterium | reverse complement strand
CTTGAACGCCTCCAGCCCGTACCACGCCGACTTCGCATGAATGCCCGTCAGTCCATCCCACAGCGCCCGGTTCGTCTCGGTGTACTCGTCCACGTCAAACGTCCTCAATCGCTCGCCGCGGCATCAACAGTCTGCGGATCGTCACGCACGAATCCAACCAATGTCTCACCAGTCACCGGCTCGAGCGGACTGTCCGCCGCAGCGATGCGCAGGCGGTTGTCCGCATCAATCACGAACAGCGACAACGCCGATGGACCGTAACGCGCCCGATACGCATCGAAGTCGAATTCCTCGGTCATATCCGTCGCCTTGATCGAGAACCCCTGACCCATCCGCTGCGAGAGCGACCCGAAGTTCGTCTTCTCCCCGCAGAACCACCTGCCGTGCAGATATTTGTGGGCGGCCTTCTTCTTCGTCGTATCCTGCTGCGGAGCCAACTGGTAGCACTCCGACCGGCCAAAAACACGTTCGAAGCGACGAACCGTCAGCACATTCACCCAGTCGTTCGGCGTCACCGCAAGCAGGCGACCGATCCCACCCAGTTCCAATTCGTCCAGCGTGTGCTCCGCAAGAATACTCCCACCATACGTCGGCAGCCCCGCCATCCGAGCAGCCGCGATGTTTGCCCGGTTGCTGTCAACCATCAGCACCCGAAACCCCGCATCCTGAAGACGCGCACCGATCGCGCGAGCCCACGCGTGCGCCCCCGCGAACAACACTCCCTGAGGATCAGCCTCCGCCACCCCTAGCTTCCGCGCCAACAGTGGCCCCGTCAGGCTGTAGATCGCCACCGTCGCGATGATCGTCAAGAACGTCAGCGGGACCAGAAGACGCGCGCCCTCCATCCCCGCATCTTCCAATCGCATCGCCAGCACCGACGATATCGCCGCAGCCACAATCCCCCGCGGCGCCATCCAACTCATAAACACCCGCTCCCGTAACGCAAGCGGCGTACGCAAAGTCGACACCAAGACGCTCAGCGGACGCCCGACACACACCAAAACCGCGACGAACAGCCCCCCGCTCACCGCGACACTCTTCAAATCCCCAATCTCGACCCGCGCCGCCAGCACAATGAACAACCCCGAGATCAACAGCTCGCGCAGGTTCTCCGTGAACTCGACGATATGCTCCACGTCAGCCCGCTTCTGATTCGCCAGCACAAAACCCATCACCGTCACCGCCAGCAACCCCGACTCGTGCTGCAGTGCGTTCGACACCGCGAACGTCCCCACGACCAGCATCAGAGAAACCGCGTTGTGTAGATAGTCCGCCACCCAGAAGCGCTCGAGAACCACAACGAAAAACGCCGCCGCAAAAAAACCCAATCCCCCACCAAGCACAAGCGTCTTGCCCACCCCGAACGCGATGTGAGCCGTCGCAGCCTTCGCTTCCCCGATCAGGATTACCTCGAACACCAGCACCGTCAGGAGCGCTCCGATCGGATCGATCACGATCCCCTCCCACCTCAGCACCGGACCCACCGCGCCCGTCGGACGAATATGGCGCAGCAACGGCGCGATCACCGTCGGCCCCGTCACCACCAACACCGCCCCCACCAACGCCGACAAGGGTGGACTCAACCCGACGATCACGTGTGCCGAGAGGCTCGTCACACCCCACGTCACCAACGCCCCGACCGACACCAGATTTCGAACCGCCGCCCCCACACGCGGCAGCTCAGACATCTTTAGCGTCAGCCCCCCCTCGTACAGAATCAGCCCCACCGACAACGACACCAACGGAAACAGCAGATCACCGAATAACGCGTCAGGATCAACCCACCCCGTTAATGGACCCGCGATCAATCCGAACAACAGCAGCAGCAGGATCGACGGCAGCCGGACTCGCCACGCCAGCCACTGCGCCGCCACACCAGCCACGACTATCCCCGCCAATACAGGCAACACGCGCTCTGCCACCACCTGATCTCCCAGTTTCGGTAGTCGTAGCGGCCGACCCTCCGGTCGCCGACCCGAGACGCCCCGAACTATCGCAGGACAGCCACGTTCCATCAATCCCCGCCACCCCCAAACAGAGCAGCGCCCGCAAGGAAGCGGAGACTCCCCACGGCATCGTCGCGCCAACTCATCCCCGCGCCAATTAAGGAAGCGGAAACGACGAAACCGCGTGACGCGTCTATCCACCCGGGACAGGCGATTCCCGCACCGTATTGTCCGTCCCGCCGATACCACCACGCCCAGGCTCAAATCTCCGTTCGCCGCGCCGTTGTCCCAAAAGCCCCCCCACGATAGACTCTCCCCACGCAGGAAACGGCTGCCGCGCACGCGCCCCCCGCCTGTGCGGCGCATCCGAAACGACCATCACCGGAGCAGATCCCGAATGCACGAACGATTCTCTGACCGCGCCAGACATGCCATGGCCCTCGCCAACCGCGAAGCGGGGAAACTCAACCACGAGTACCTCGCGCCCGCGCACCTCATGCTCGGGCTCATCGCCGAAGGGCAGTGCGTCGCGACCGAAGCCATGCGACTCCTCGACGTCGACCTCGAAGAAGTCCGCCTCGACGTGAGCGCTAGAATGGAAAAAGGACCGGCCACCGAATCCGTCGGGCGACGCGCCCACACCAAGAGCATGAAGGAAGTCACCGAGACTGCCGTTGCGGAAGCCCGGAAGTTCGGACACCACTACATCGGCACCGAACACCTCCTTCTCGGACTGCTCCAACAACCGGACGCCATCCCCGCAGCCGTCCTCGCCGAAGTGGGACTGAAGGTCGACGACGTGCGTGAAAAAGCCCTCGGGATGCTCCGCACTGGCGCCGACGCCGGGAACGACCTCGCACATTCACGACACGGCGACTTTGAATGGGTCCATCAGCAGGAACTCGCAAAGGCCTTCCGTTCTCCCACCTTCTGGCACACACTCATTCTCGCCGTCGACTCCGCAAACCGTCTCGGCGCCGGCGAGGTCGAACCCCTCCACCTGCTCGCCGCGCTTCTCCGCGATCCCAACAATGGTGTAGCAGACCTCCTCGCCGAAAAGGGCGTCTCCCCCGATTGGGTCGACGAAAAAATCGCCGCAAGAACACAACACTAATCCGATTCAACCATGACCACACCCACCAACGACACCCCGGTAGTGGCCGACCCCCCGGTCGGCCGTCCGTACAGCCGATTCACGCGCTTCGCATTCGGCGTCACCGCCATCGCGTTTCTGGTGGCGGGCTGCTCCAACTTGCCCATCGGCGGACCGCCGGCTTCGGATGGCTCACCTCCTCCGGGTCCCCCACCTCCTTCGGAGGTGGGGGAGTCGATTGACGGACCCCAAGACGACCCCACGACCGACCAAAGTCCTGCCGACCCCGAAAACCGACCTCCGATCCCCGCGGTGGCCTCCATGTTCGGCGACGGCCCCGACGAGATCCTCGACGGCCGATCCGACGCCGTCGCCTTCCTCGACGCAAGCGCCTCGCAAGACCCCGACGGCACCATCGTCACTTGGGAGTGGTTCATCGACCGCGAGCGCGTCGCCGTCGGCGAGACCGCCACCCTGTCCGGCTTCCCCGTCGGTGTCACAGATGTGACACTCGGCGTCACCGACGACGAAGGTGCGCAAGCGTCAGCCGACATTCGCGTCATCAACCCCGGCTTCCGCCCCGGCATCTGGCGGGGGACCACCGCGCAAGGATTCGACATCACCTTCGAGGTCTCCGACGATTACGCTGTCACCAGCGCAGCCTTCGGCTTCACGTTCGAAGGCACCAACCTCCTCAATGACGCCCCCTGCACGTTCAGCGATCCCGCCGAGCTCTGCGGCGCCTGCCCCACGTCGGCCGAGCGGTGCGCCTTCGACGCGACGTGGGGCGACGACGGCGCTTTCTCGATCCACGGCACGTGCATCGAGTCCGGCGATCCACCCTACGAGAGCGCCCGCGGTACTGCCGGCGCCGCCCCCATCAGCAACTGCGCCGGCACAACCCAGACCATCACTTGGCAAGCATCGTGGCAAGCCCCCCCGGAGTCGCGCCGCCACGCAGCCTCAGAATCTGAACTCCCCCGCCGCTTTCAACTTTCGACTTTAGACTTTCGACTTTCCACGGACCCGCCCAGGTGACCCCGGCACACCACGTCAACCTGCTCGTCTCCTGCCCCGACGCCAGCGGACTCATCGCCGTCATGACTCGGTTCCTCGCTTCCCACGACATCAACATCCTCGACCTCGACCAGCACTCCGATCCCCAGGAGCAGTGGTTTTTCGCCCGGGCCGCGTTCGACCTTACTGGCTGCGACGTGTCCCTCGAACACCTTGTCCACAACTGGACCCCCATCGCTGACACACACCGAATGACTTGGCGCATGCACGACCGATCCCAACGCCGAAGGGTCGCCATCCTCGTCTCCAAGCGGGAGCACTGCCTGCGCGAATTGCTGTGGCGATGGGAGGATCACCAGCTTGACTGCGACATCGCTTTCATCGCGAGCAATCACCCCGACCCCCGGCGCCGTGCCGAGCGACACGACCTTCCCTTCCATCACCTCCCCGTCACTCCAGAAACGCGCGACGAGCAGGAATCCGCGATCCTCGCCCTCGTCGAGGAGCACGGCATCGACGTCGTCGTCCTCGCCCGCTACATGCGGATTTTGTCACCCCGCGTTGTGCAAGCCCTACCCCATCGGATCATCAACATCCACCACAGCTTTCTACCGGCCTTCGCCGGACCGCGTCCGTATCACCAAGCGCTCGAACGCGGCGTCAAACTAATCGGCGCCACATGTCACTACGTCACCGAGAAGCTCGACGCGGGTCCCATCATCGAGCAAGCCATCGCCCGCGTGGACCACCGCGACACCGTCGAGGACCTCATCCGAAAAGGCGCCGACCTCGAACGCGCCGCCCTGGTCACCGGCCTCCGCCTCCACCTCCAGGACCGCGTCCTCCTCCACGGCCGCCGCACCATCATCTTCGACTGACCCCCTACGCCTCAGAATAGCGTGTCGAACGCCTCTCACTCCCAATCGTCCGCCAGCCGTTCCGAGCCCGGAGCGCCAGCGACGGGACGCGACCACAAAGATGTC
>JAJDDS010000437.1 GCA_029260195.1 Phycisphaerae bacterium | reverse complement strand
CGGTCCCCCCGCGCAGCCACCGCCGGTCGCGAACGGGATCGTACACGTCGGGTCGAGGTCGAAATCGGGCAGGTCGGCGAAGAGCAAATCGATGTCCTCCTCCGAACAGAAATCGAGGATATTTCCACAGGGATTGAACGTCGTCAGCAGTCCCTCGCACGACGGTATGAATCCGAACTGGACACCGATCAACGCCGGCGCGAGCAGGGAGCAGAATCCGCGACGGGCCGACCGCCTCAAGGATGCCAACATGGGGATACCTCCATCGATGGTTACCCGGATCCATGTCCGGAATTCAGCCTCTATTAAGTCCGCCAACCGTCCCGTTCGAAGCCGGGCCGGAGTGCCTGTGGCGCTGATACGCGCACCTGCGAACTGCCACCGGGAAGCCTACGGGCAGTCGGACAGAAACGCGTCCTCTTGACCCTCGTTCTGGACACCGCCAACGAAACTCGTGAAGTTGATCGGCGAGCAGAAGTCGAGCAGGCCTCCCAGTGCGCCGTCGTTGCAGTTAAGCAAGAAACAGAAGTCCATCGCGCTGGCGCCCGCGTTCGCGAAAAACGACGTGCAGCCCAAGTCTCCGACCTGGAACAGGTACGCAGCCGCGCCGAGCGCCGCCGCCTTCATTCTAACTCGTCGCCAGGTTGATCGTCTCATCTAAGTCCATCCATTCAAGTCACACGTCGGCCCAACGCCGCGGCTGGGCGACGGTAACGCCACCACGGTCGGGCGGACGGAGTATAGGATTATCGCGCCGGACACGCAAGCCGCCGGTCCGTCGCCCATCTCGGCGCTTCGAGGCTACCGCGTCCAATGGGGTAGCATCGGCTGCGGCCAAGTGTCCGGTGACCCGCAGTGAGACGATTGACCTGCGAGGCGGGTATCTCCGCGGGCGGAGCGTTCAGCTGCCCCCCATCAGCCGGGATATTGGCTGATCAGGTGCCGGTCACCCTCGACGGCTGCGGCGTCCATACAACGGCTGGGGCGGCGGACACCCGAGAGAGGCGGGGGTAGCCAAGAACCGACGCGTCGGGCGGGCTAGATGTGGGGTTGGGAGTCGATGGCGCGCTCGATGGCCTTGCGGACTTCAGTGTGGATGTACTCCGGGTCCTTGACGTTCTTCCAGCGGCCCATCCGGTCTTCGGGATTGTGGATCATAAAGTTGAGGGTGCCCAGCCCTGTGAGGGCTTCGGGGAAACTGGTGGTGTAGTTTGTGTTTCGGACGTTGACCAGTGGGCACTCAAACACGTCCGGCTTATGCACCCCGCGGACGCGCATGATGCGCCGATTGGTCAGGACGTAGAATCGCGAAACCCACCGCAGCAGCGCGAGTCCGATCCGCAGGGCGAGCACGGTGAGGACCGCCGACATGAATTGCGACTCGGAAAGCCTCACAAACTCGGCGAACCACGACGCACAGGCGACGAGGCACAGCGAGCCGATCACCCAGTTGGCTGAGTCGAAGACGATGTACCAGGGTGACGGCTTGATCGCGAAGATGATCGTCTCGTCGCCACCGATGAGATCGGCGGGGAGGAGCATGGCGTCGGTGACGTCGCGTTCGGTGACGGTCGATTCACTCGATCGCGCGGCGGCGCGGTGGAAGGGGTCGGGGCGGCGCCGTCGAGTCCATCCGCTCCCGTGGGGCTTGGTTGGGATGTTAAGTGTCATGGTGTCGTCCCTTGTCGCCGCGCGCGCGAAGTGCATGCTTCGCGGCAGCACGCCTTCTCACGCACGGCAATGTGCGGGAGATTCCTATACCACCAATCATAATCAACACCGCTGCCAACCACAAACTCGTCTTGAGTGTCAAATCCGACGCAGTTGACCAGAGCATCGCCTCAAGATGCGTCCTGATCTCGGGAATCCCTGCCCGCGCCGCGGACCCGGGGTCGGCCACTGCCCCCAGGCGCGATTATCGGCACTTTTCGGATGCCGTCGGCCAGAAAAACGGGGATCTGTGCAAGAGGGAGATCACGGCCCGTGGGGATTCATGTCGCAGTAGGGGCTGGCGCGCGTCGCGGCGCCGTGTAGGCGAGCATGCGGTCGAGGGCGGTGACCGCATCGCGCTTCATTTCGGGATCGACGGTGATCTGATTGACGACCCGATTCTCAGCCAGGGCGTCCAACGTGTGCAAAAGGTGCTTGGGGTCGATACGGTACATAGTGGTACACAGGCATTGCACGCGGGAGAGCGAGCGCACCATCTTGTCGGGGTGTTCGTTAGCCAGGCGATTGACCAGGTGGATCTCGGTGCCGATCGCCCAGCTCGAACCCGCAGGAGCGTCGTGGACCGCCCTGATAATGTGCTCGGTGCTGCCCACGTGGTCGGCTTTCTGGACGACCTCCCACGAGCACTCGGGGTGGACGAGGATGGAGACGTCGGAGTCTTCGCGACGGCGTTCGTCGGGGTCATCGGGGGTGAAGAGTTGGTGGACGCTGCAGTGACCTTTCCAGAGGTAAAACGTCGCGGAGCGCATTCGTTCGACGTCGAGGCCGCCGTCGCGCTTGTGCGGGTCGTAGACGACCATCTCTTCCAGAGCGTGTCCCAGATCATAGGCTGTGTTGCGACCGAGGTGCTGATCGGGGAGAAAGAGGACCTTGCCGCCCTGGGTAAGTGCCCATTCGAGGACGAGCTTCGCGTTGCCACTAGTGCAGCACGCGCCTCTGTGTCGCCCGCAAAAGGCCTTGACCGCCGCCGTCGAGTTGACATACGTGATGGGGATGATTGTGTCGTCAACGTGCTCGGTGAGGACATCCCAAGCCTCCTCAAGCTGGTCGATGTCCGCCATGTCCGCCATGCTGCATCCCGCCGAGAGGTCGGGGAGGATGACCTTGACGTCATCGCCGGTGAGGATGTCAGCGCTCTCAGCCATAAAATGCACGCCACAGAAGACGACGAAGTCGGCGTTTTTCTGGTCGGCTGCAATCTGGGAGAGCTTGAGGCTGTCGCCGGTGAAGTCAGCGTGCCGGATCACGTCGTCTTCCTGGTAATGATGGCCCAGAATTACGAGACGGTCGCCGATCTCGGCTTTCCGGCGTTGGATGCGTTCGACGAGATCGCCACGCGAGTAGTCCTCGTATCGCCGGGGCAGCGGTGGTTGGAAGAGCATGATCGGTTGACTCCGGAGCTGTGCTCCCAGGTGCCGATATATTATACCTATCCGTATTGCGGTTGGAAATGGTCGCGGGTCTTGGAAAGTCGGTCGGAGTGACGGATGAGTGCTGACGAGTCGGGAAACACGCGACCGGGGACCGATCCCAAACCACGGAATCCACCCGTCTCCGACGCCGGACGGATAGCCACCGCGTTCGTCATAAAGCTTGTCGTGCTCACACTCCTGCTGGGGCTGGGGGAGGCCATGCTGATGCAGCAGAGCCGCGAAGGGGGGGAGGCTGAGTGGTTGTATCGGCTGCGGGAGTACGTGGCGTGGGGAGGCGCCGGGTTGGCGCGGATGTTCGACTCGCGGGTGGCGTTGGACGGCGTGATCATCACCGGAACAGGTCCGCAGTTGATCGTCAGCGTCGAGTGTACAGCCCTGTTCGCCAAGGCGCTCTTCTGTGCAGCCGCGATCGCCTATCCGGCGCGATGGCGGGATCGGCTGATCGGGTGCATCGTC
>JAJDDS010000436.1 GCA_029260195.1 Phycisphaerae bacterium | reverse complement strand
GGCAGTCATTGTGTTGCCCGTACCGGTGATCGTGTACCAGACGCCGTGGCCCAGGGTGGAGAACGTTCCGCAATCTCCGAGTCCGTCGTCGGTCGCACAGCAATTGTCACCAAGCGCGGGCACGTCGACCGCCACCGGGATCGCATTCACACAGTCGTCGTGGGGAACAGCGATCGAGGGACAAGTCGTCGTCGCGCACACACTGTCAACGCCCTGCGACAAGCCACCTAGGGCTGCACAGTCGTCCAACGTGAGATCCTGGCAGACGCTCCCATCACAGAAGCAACAGGCCTCGAGCGGCAGCAGCTTCACGTCATGCGTGACGCTGTAGATACGCCCGATCTCGTTCTTGATGCAGGCGGCTGGATCGACCACCTGGATGGTGACCGTACTCGTCGTCAGCCAGTCGGCGTCCACCGCATCCGCGACGTCGTCGTAGCTCTCGAAGAGCTCGATCGTCAACACGCCGGTCGGGAGCACGATATCCGGAATCCCGAGCGGATCGAACTTGAGAACCGCACTGCTGTACGCGACCGGAAGATTGCCGGCGTTGTTCGTGTCCGCCGAACCGGGGGCGAGATTGACGAACGTCGTCGTTCCGTCTCCGAAGCCAAGGTTGGCTTCGCTCATCCAACTGGGTCCAGCACTTTGGAGGAGCACGTCCCAGCCAACGCCGGTCATATCCAGCGGCGTTCCGGCCGACAGGCCGACACAGGCAGCCACATCAACCGTCAGGATAGTGTTGCTTGTATCGCCAGCACCATCCCAACTCTGCGTACCCGAGAAGTCGAAGACACAATCCATCGGCGGACCGCCGGTGCAGTCCTGAACGAACAGCGGAATCGTCGCTCCAACGTCCTGCGTCTCGAAGTGCAGCGACCACTGGTCGAATGAACCGCCGTCGCCGTTGGCCGCGTCAAAGGCAGTGATGCTCCACGTACCCTGCTTGTTCTGGCCGTTGAAGTCCGCGAGGAGACCCGGTCCGTCCGGGATCCACTCACCGCTCGAGTCGGCGCCCGCAGCTGAGAACGGCAAGGCCGCTTGATCGCTGAAGATCGCCTTCGTGCCGGCCACTGGATTCCCGATGTCGTCCGCAGATCCGCCGGATTGGTTCGCCAGAACCACACCAGGACCACCCACGTTGTCGTGCTTGACGACGACGGTGAGATCGCTACGCCAGGTGTGCGTGATCAGCACGTCGACGTCGAGGTCAGTGATCGTGCCAAGATTCGGCACGATGATCTCGTGACGCGTCGCACAGAACGAACCTCCAGCCGGATGCGGCTGACAGGTTTCGCCCGGAAGAACGCAATCAACGTCGCCGGTGCAAACCACGGGGCCGGAAAGATCCAGCGGCTGATTCACCTGCTCCTTGAAGACGGACGGATTCGGATCCTCGTTTGGCCACACGTACGACGCGCCGTACGGCGGCAGGCCGTTGATGAGCGACGTCACATGGATCGGTTTGGCGTTCGTGGTCGCACAGGTCGTCGGCGGGACGGCCGCAGGATCGATCACCTGAATGAGGATCGTGCTCGTCGCGACCCAATCCGCGTCCACCGTGTCCGCGATGTCGTCGTAGCTCTCGTACAGCTCGACAGACAACACGCCGGTCGGGAGAACGATGTTCGGGATACCGAGGGGATCGAGCTTGACAACGCCGCCACTGCTGAACGGAGTCGGCAAATTGCCGCCGTTGTCGTTGACGCCGGTACCCGGCGTGAGATTGACGAACAGTGTTGTTCCGTCTCCGAAGCCGAGGACGGACTCACTCAACCAACTGGACCCGGCGCTTTGAAGGACAACGTCCCAGCCAACACCGTTCATCTCAAGCGGCGTACCGGCCGCAAGACCGACGCAGGTAGCCACGTCAATAGCGAGAATGGTGTTGTCCAGATCGCCCTGGAGATCCCAGCTCTGCGAGCCGGAGAAGTCGTGGATGCACTCCATCGAGGGGCCGCTGGCGGGCGTGAGGCAGACTTCATGGAACACGTCGAAGAAGCTGTCGCCTCCGGTCAACTCGCCCGAGCAGTCGCACTCGGCCGGACAGACGACGGGCGCCGCCCCCGCACAGATTGCATCCCATTCGGTGTCGCAGCAGAACGGGTCGAGCGCGCACACGCAATCCTGGCAAGCCGCTACCCCGCAGCCGGGGGTCCCGTTGCCGAAGCAGCAGTCGCTCGGGTTGTCGGTGGATAGTACGGCAATCTCGCCGGTGGACGTGACGTCGGCGCGCAGCGTGACGTCAACATTCGGCAGCAGCACCGGCTGATTGTCCGGCAGCGTGCTGTGGTCCAGGCTCGTCATTTCGGTGCCGATGATCTGGCCCGGCGAGTACGGACCCGCGTCACGAACGACGGTGGTGCTACCGGTCAGGTGGACGAGTTCGCGGGCAGTGCCGTCGATCTCGATGTCCACCCACAGGTTGGTGTCGAGCGTGTCCGTCTGCGGGCAACCGCACGCCGGAACACCCGCCGCCAAGCCGGCGCAGATGCTGTCCCACGAGGTGTCGCAGCAGAACGAGTCAATCAAGCATACCGCGTCACAGCACACTGCGTTATCGCAGTGAGTACTTCCATTCGAGACGCAGCAGTCGCCCGTGCCAGCGTCGCCGCAGGCAGGCGGGGGACACGTACAGGTGCCACCGGCGATGTCGCAATCGACCGTCAGGCATGCCCCAAGGTCGCCGACTTCGCACTCCTCGCCCGGCTCGAGAACCCCGTCGCCACAGACGGGCCCCGCACACGTGCAGGTGCCACCAGCAATGTCACAGTCGACCGTGAGGCACGCGCCGAGGTCGCCGGTCTCACATTCTTCGCCCGTTTCGAGAATCCCATTGCCGCACACCGGGGGCTCTGCAACCTGAATGGTGAGCGTGCTCGGGGCGATCCAATCGGCATCGACGGCATCAGCGACGTCGTCGTAGCCCTCATAAAACTCGATCCGGAGAATGCCGTCGGGAAGGAGGATGTCAGCGATCCCGTTGTCAAACAGTTTGATGACCGGACTCGTGTACGTTCCCGCTCCGGGGGATGTGTCGGCAGAGCCGGGAGAGAGGAACAGCCCCAACAGGTCGGGAGCGATGTTGTCATCGAAGTACATCCTCGCCTCGCTGCGCCAGCTCGGGCCGACGGTGACGAGATTGACGTCCCAGCCGATCCCGTTCATGACCATGGGCGTTCCAGGGGCCAGCCCACCACACACGGCTGCGTCAAAGAGCGTGATGGTGTTGCTGAGGTCGCCGAGCGCGTCCCAGCTCTGGGTCCCGGCGATGTCCAGAACGCACTGCGTTCCTGTGACGGCCTGGGGCACTGGGTCGAACTTCACGATCGGCACCCCCGGCGCGACGGCACCGGCTTGCTTGGTCGCATGCACGGTCGGCCGACTGGCGATAGGCGACACACCCTGCACCTCCGCCTTCAAAGCCGCATTGGACCTTGCAATGGCTTCGGCTTTGTGGTCGACCACGGCGGAACGCTCCACCGCTTGATCGACGCTGGCGCGCGTGCGCCGCGCGTCCTTCAGGGGACTCCACGCAGCCGTCAAGGGTCCGGCATCCGTTCGCGTGGAACGCTTCGCGCCGGCGCGTGTCTGGTTGACCTTCACCTTGCCGTCGGCTTTGACGACATTGGTTGCGGATTTGTCCGCGGCAATACTATCGTGAGCGACGGCGTAGGCGAATATGCCCACCCCTAGGGCGACGAGCCCCATTCTCACGAAGGTACGTCCAGTCGAATCACTTGATTTCATGACTTCTGGCCTCCGTCCGTAGTTTGTGTCCAAAACAAGCCCTCACGGGACTTCATGCACGAGCAATTAACGAAAAATCGGCCGCCACCCGAACGGACCCCGTTGGGGGAGCCCGCAAGACGGGTGCGCACCGGATCAAGCGCCTTCCGATGGCGACAACAACAACTCTCGAAGAAAGAAAGACTCAACGAACACTCCCGGCGCAGATGACAACTTGCGACTGCGCTTTTGCTTCTTACGGGACCGGCGCCTGACATCACTGCCAAGGGCATCCAGGTATCAGTCGGATCGTCCCGGCGCCATCTGCCGATGTGTCGCGATTGATTCGCGAATACTCGACGCCTAGGATCGTACGGCAGAGACGCGATGTCGCTTTTCCCGACCTATCACGCAACGCTGCACACGAGCCCGTTTTCCTACGTCAAACAAGCCCGCCCTCCGTGTACCCATCACCGAAAGGCCCGGACCCAAGCGTCCAAACCCTTTTCCCGCTCCAATCTCCTTCGTTTCCTTGATCCGCAAATGCGGACCGCAACGCAAAACCCGGAACGCCGAGACGATAACGCCCCCGTGGCAACCTGCGCTCGGGAACAGACCGAAATCGCGTCCACCGCGGACCAAAATCCTCTCGTCCGAGAATTCCGACGGCCCCACTTGTATCAAATCCGTAACGCCAATGCAAGATGCCTTAGAAAAAAAAGGTCGGACTTTCCTGTCTCCCACCCCCGCTCCAGCACGCGCCAGACGGGTTCAGTAAAGTGGGACTGTAGGCGATCCCGATTTTGGGGCGACTTGGCGGAAGCGGAGCTCGTCGCAGCCTCGAAGATGAGTCCGTGACGCCGGAGCGGGAGGGACACAGGGGAGTGCCATATCGTGGCACTCTCAGGAATCGACACCCGAGTCGGCGTTTTCCGCACGGGATGTCGTCGGAAATGCGGGAGGAGACGCGGTCAGGGAAGGGTGCCACGAAAGGAGCACCTGAAACATCGACCAGTCGATGAGATCAACGTCCTCATCGTCGTCGCCGTCGGCGCAGGCGCACGACCCTGCGGCGTCGCCACTTGCCGCGCATGCGGCGAAGACCGTGTAGTCCAGCAAATCGACGTCGCCGTCGCCGTCACAGTCGCCCGCAACATCGGGCGGGAGAATGGGCCATGTCTCGTTCGTGGCTAAGTCTTCCAGCGTCCGCGACGCTCCGCCAGGCCACGTCACGCGCACCTCGTCCGCAGCCAAAGCGTCGCCCATTCCGAAATGAACGATCATCTCGTTCTGAGACTTGTAGTTGCTGCCGGCGAAGATCTCCCGCATCTGCCAGACTTCTCCGACGCGCACATCAAGCTGGGCGCCGATCGCGAACCGGTTGTGGCCATCACCGGAGACGGCAAACCTGATCCATCGCCGCGCCTGTCCCTCCTGGTTCACATACAGCCGGAGGGGCTGCCCCGCGGACATCACCGCCAAATCCAGATCCCCGTCCCCGTCGATGTCGGCGGTAGCGGCACAGAAGGACGCGGATGGGTCCGCTACGGCGACTTGGGGACCGATGTCCGTCGCCGGCCAACTGCCGTCGTAGTCGTAGAACCGGTTTGGAACGACTGAATCACAGACGTAGAGTTCTTCCCACCCGTCGTTGTCGTAGTCCAGAAAAAGCGTCGCCCAACCGATGCCAAAAGACTCCACGGCTGCGCCATGTGAGAAATCGAGAAACGTCCCGTCGCCTTGATTCAGCAGCAACACATTGCCTACCGGGATGTTGGTTACATAGATGTCCTGCCAGCCGTTTCGCGTCCAATCCCCAGCGGCTATGCCCATGCAGTGGACGTTTGCGGCTGTTCCGGTCGCCTCGGTGACGTCCAGGAACGCGCCCCCGCCCTGGTTCTGAAACATGTGGTTCTGAAGGGCGGGCGAAGTGCCCTTGTCATTGCCGAGATACAAGTCCGCATCCGAATCCCGATCGTAATCGAGGAATGCGGCGACCAGTGTGGGATCGTTAGCGCGATCGATGCCGAGCGACTCGCCCGCGTCCGTAAACGTCCCGTCGCCGTTGTTGATGTACATCCGATTCGGGTCGGTCACGATCGGCAGGTTGGTTCGATTGGCGACGAATAAGTCCAACCAGGTATCGCCGTTGACGTCGCCCCACGCGCTGCCCATGCCGGGTCCCGCGTCGCCCAGTCCGGCTTCCGCGGTCACGTCGGTGAACTGAAACGCACCGTCGTTTCGCAAGAAGAGGTTTGGGGCAAAATGGCTGGTGAAGAAAAGATCAAGGTCGCCGTCGCCGTCATAATCGGCGGCGGTCACGCCCGAACCATCCGGGATGAGGGGGATCCCCGCGGTTGCGGCGCGGTGCGCGAAGAAACCGCCGGCGAGGTTCTCGTAGATGCCCACCACGCCGTCGGTCCTGCCCACGGCGATAAGATCCGGATCGCCGTCCGAATCAAGATCCGCGAACGCGACACCCGCGCCGAGGGGATCCGGACCACCGAAGGGGTCCAGTGGCGCTATCCAATGAGTCACACCGCGAGCGCCCGCCTCCTCCGTAAATGGTACGGCCGACCCGGCGGATGCCCGTCCAGAGAGCGAGGTTGAAATCAACGGAAGAAGCAATGCGCACAACGCCATTGAGCGAGCGGTCGCCGATCGCCGCGCGGTGGCGGCGAGCGTCCACGGAAGTCTATCACGTCTCTTGGGTCGGCGTCGCATGGCAAACTTGTCTCCAACCTGCGTGTGCGAAATAACGAAGCGGCAGCGAATCATCCAAGCCGCATTGTAACACGGTCGCAGCGTTCCACTGCACGGATTCCCGACCGGGCGCCATCGACACCCCTGTGCTAAGATTTCGAGTGCTGAACTTCAACAGAATTCTGCCGG
>JAJDDS010000435.1 GCA_029260195.1 Phycisphaerae bacterium | reverse complement strand
CGAGCCCTTCGTAGGTCCAGGTGACGAACCCGCCGTAGACGTCGTACAGGTCCTTGTTGATGACGAGGTACTTGTAGAAGGGGATGATCCGTTCGCCGGTCTTGCCCATTGCGTCGTAGACGCGAATGTCCGGCTTCGGGTAGTCGGACTCGCGGGCTTTGATGCCCGGTCCGCGGAGGAGCATGCCGCCGGAATTGTGGTAAGACTGAACGGCTGCGATGTTGGGGTGGTCCACCAGGAATCGCCCGACGCACTCCGTCTCGGGGAAGGAGAACGGGTATTCGCCGGCGCCTCGCTGGATGTGATTGGGTTGCCAAGCGGACGGCCAGTTGCGGTTCATGTCGTACCCGCCGGCGCCGTCCTCGTTAATCCGCCCGTCGCCGTCGTTGTCAATTCCCTCGGATCCGAGGCGGGCGTACTCACCCTTCTCGTCGAGGGGGACGCGTTCGAAAATGCGCGGATCGCCCGGGCTTCGCCGCCATCGACCATTGGGATCCTGGCGCCACATCGTGGTGATGTAGCCGTCGCCGTCGAGGTCGTCTGGCGCGTCCTCGTCGTAAAGTCCGTCGTAGTCGTTGTCGGTGGGCTTTTGCCCGCTGCGGGAGGAGTGAGGGCTGTTGGGGTGGTCGAACCAGTAGGCTCGTCCGTCGGGGTTGACCATGGGGAGGATGTAGAAGGCTCGTTCGTCGATCAGTTCGGTGATCTTCTCGACGACGCCGTGGCATTTGGTCAGGTACCACAACGTGTACAGGCAGGTCTCGGTGCCCTGGACCTCGTTTCCGTGGACGTTGGCATCGATGTAGATAGCGGGTTTGTCGCGGTGGTCGCCGGTCCGTGAATTGTTGAGGGTGACCATCCACATGTCGCGGCCTTGGATGCTCTTGCCGATGGATTCGAGGGTGAGTAGTTCGGGATAGGCGCGTTGCAGCTCCTTGAGCACGCGCGTGACATCATCGTAGTTGTAGAACTTGTTGAACTCGACGTTGACGCGACTCGGGACGTTTGGTTGAGCCATAGCGACGGTGGGGACGAACGGCTGCAGCGACGCCGTGACAACCCAAGTCATTCTCATCGTGACGGTTCTCATTGGGCAGCTCCCGTTTTCTTGGGCTCGGTCGCTTGCAGGAATACGTCGACGGCGAAGTCGCCATACTTCTCGCTGGTGACACGGATGGGCACTGTGCTGTTGCGCCGGCCTCGAATGAGCCAGCGGAGTTCGTACGTCCCGCCGCCGCCTTCGACACGCCAGACACGATGGACGCGTTCACCGCCGAGGACGGCGCCGTGGTCGATGTCGAGAGCGACCACGATCGGGCGAACGCGCCGGTTCTCCTTGGCCATCTCCAATCCGGAAGGGAAGTATCCATCGTTGCGAAGGTGGGCGTTGATCTCGAAGACGTTGGCGTTGCGTTCGATGACCTCGACCTGGTCGAGCTTGATGTCGGGGAACCGCCCAGCCGCATCGAGCAGAAACTTCAACTGAGCGTCAGCCAACGCGTCGACTGCGTCGTGCGGCGGGTTGATCTTGAAGAGGGGTTTGAATCCGCCGATCTCGACGTGCCCGAGCGCGGGGTGCTCGAACGGGGTCCATTCAACGAAGCCGTCGCCGCCGCGCTGTTCATCGCTGTATTTGAGCCATGCGGCTTCCTCACCGATGTCCTCGGGCGGTTCCTTCTTCTTCTCATCCTCTCCCCGCCCGCGGCCGGGTCCACGTCCGCCGCGGCGTCCGCGCCCACGACGGGGTCGATCCGGCGTTGCAGCCGGCTCGTTGTCGGACGGGTTGGCGTCGGCTTCGTCCATTTTGCTTTCCCCGTCTCTGCCTTCTTCGCCTTCTTTCTTTTCGGGCTCGGGGCGATGCCAGAGCGAGGTGGCGAAGGATGGAACGCCGTACTGGGCGTAGGCCCAGGCGTAGAACGCGCCGTTGTTCTCTCGCTTGGGTGCCTTTTCGATGCCGGTGAGTTCCTTGAACCGCTCGCCGATGTGCTTGTAGATGGAGGCGTCGTCCTCGTGCAATTCGACGGGGGCTTTGTCGGTCGAGTTCTTCTTACCGCTCGTGTCGACTTCGAGCATATTGTTGTGCCGACCGTAAGTGATCGCTATAGCGATACGCGGGTGCTCGAGGACGAAGTCGACGAGGGCGCGTGATTCGGGTTCGCAGAGTTGGTACGGGCCGACGTTGGGGGCGTGCTCCTGGTAACCGTGCAGGAAATTGGCGTTCAGATCGACACCGCCGGGTGCGTCCTCGTTGTATTCGCCGTCACCGTCGTCGTCGAGTCCTTCGGTGT
Organism: Phycisphaerae bacterium; assembly: GCA_029260195.1. GTDB lineage: Bacteria > Planctomycetota > Phycisphaerae > UBA1845 > UBA1845 > OFTM321. The sequence continues at coordinate 2,532 of JAJDDS010000435.1, read as the reverse complement.
AGACCTTGTAGACCGGGCGCTCGTCCTTGGCGCGGTCAGCCATGCGGACGAGGCGGGGGTGGTCCTTGTTGGCGACGTGGGTGGATTGCGGGTCTTTGACGCGCATCATGGTGATGAATCCGTCGCCGTTGAGATCGTTGGGGCCGTCTTCGTCGAGCGCGCCGTCGCGGTCGTCGTCGACCGGGCGGGTGGTGTTCGGAGTCGCCGCGCCCGGCGACACGAAACAGCGTTGGTGAGCGTCGGGGTTGACGCGCGGAATGACGTAGACGGTGTGATCGGTCAGGAGTCGCCCGACGGATTCGTCGCCGTCGGCGAGCGCGTCGAGGAGTTTTTCCGCCACCTTGACTGCGACATCCGTTCCGACGAGGTGGTCACCGTCAATCCCCGCGGTCAGCAACAGGGCGGTGCGGTCTTCGGGGGGGGTATCGGTGGGCAGCGCCAGCGTCAACACCCAGAGCGGGCGACCCGATCGGCTTTCACCGAACGAGCCGATCGACGCGGCGCGTGAACCGTTGGCGAGGCGGCGGAGGCTGGCAGCCAACGCGTCGGCGTCAAGGTACTCCGCGCGGGTGGGGACCGGAATGACCATCGTGAATACCAACGCGACGAGCGCGAATCGGGCGTGTCTGGACATGGGCGAAATCACCGATCGTGAATGCTGCGCCGGTTGGTCGGGTGAGACGGCGCAAGGGGCCTATACAAAAAGTCGGCTGAGACGACGATAGCCAAAGGTATTGCCCAACGCAAGCGCGGCCATGCCGTCGGCGAAATCGTCAGTAGTTGTAGTAGCTGTGGTAGTGGTCGAGGATGACGCTGTCGACGTTGAAGACGTATGCGATCAGGGCGGCGCGCATCCACATCCCGTTGCGCATTTGGTCCCAGTATTTGGCGCGGGGGTCCTCATCGTAGAACGTGTCCAACTCCCCACGGCGGGGAAGCGGGTGCAAGATCGCCAAATCGCGGCGGAGCTTGGGCTCGAGTTCCTCGGTGAGAGAGAATCGGCTGAGGTCGATGGACTTGGTTTCGCCGTCCTTGTCATGCTCGTCCTGGAGTCGGGTCATGTAGACGGCGTCGCAGTCACCGACGACCTCGGGAAGGTCGTATTTGAGCTCGTGTACGATTTCGTTGCGCTCGAGGTATTCGATGATGTCCTCGCTGATCTGCAACTCCTTTGGAGCGACGAAGAGCAGGCGCACGCCGGGATAGCGTGCCAGCAGGTAGGTCAGCGAGCGAACCGTTCGTCCACGCAGCAGATCGCCGACGAAGGCGATGGTCTTGCCCTCGAAGAGGTTGCGCTCCGAATCGTGACGAACGCGATCCGCGAGCGACTCGGCGAAGCAGCGGTAGAGCGTATAGACGTCGAGCATGGCTTGCGTGGGGTGCTGATCCTTGCCGGATCCGCCGTTGAGCAGCGGGATCGTGCGCCGCATGCCGTTCAGCCGGTTGGCCATCCGCTCCGCGAAGCCCTCGCGCGGGTGACGCATGATGATGCAGTCGAAGTACTGGCTGAGGACGCGGACGGTGTCATCCTCGGTCTCGCCTTTCACTTCCGACGAGGTGGTTGGATCGCGCACGTCGTTATACGCCATCCCGAGCACCTGGCAGGCGGCTGCGAAGGACAGGAACGTCCTGGTGGACGGTTGGGTGAAGTAGAGCATGGCTCGCTTGTGCGAGAGGATGGTGTTGAGGAATCTGGCGCCGGCGCGGGCGTCGGCAATAATGCGGGTCATCTCGGCGATGCGACAGAGGTGGTCGATGAGTTCGCGGTCGAACTGCTGTGCGAGGATGACGTGGTAGAGGCGATCGTCGCGCGATAGAAGCCGCACGCGTCGTCTCGTCGGGAGCTCGGTCGGGTCTTCGGGGCGGATGTCCATGCGCGTTCCTTGGTTCTAGATCGGGGCGTCGCGCAGCCCTAGTGGTCGGACTTGGGAAGCACGATTCCCTGTGCGTTCGGTCCGCATACCACCGCGCGGGCAACGCCGCATCGAATCGCGTACCGCACCTCAAGCGATGGCGGTCCGCCCATCCGGGGGAGCGGAGCCTGAGTTTTGCCCAGCAAGGGCGCATTAGATCGCCGGTGGGGACATGTGTCAAATCCACGTCGGCGGCGTAGAATGCGCGGGTGGAAACGGTTTTGCGTGTTGAGAGTCTGTCGAAGGAGTATCGCATGGGGGGCGAGCGCGTGCGGGCGCTGCGGGATGTATCGCTGGAGGTGGGGGCGGGGGAATTCGTGGGGCTGATGGGGGCAAGCGGGTCGGGCAAGAGCACGCTGCTGCATCTGATCGGGGGGCTCGATTCACCGACCGGCGGCGTTGTCGAGATCGAAGGGCGAAACCTAGCCGCCATGTCCGACAAGAAACGCACGCTGTTTCGCCGCGAACGCATCGGATTCGTATTCCAAGCGTTCAATCTGCTGCCGACGCTGTCCGCCGCGGAAAACGTGGGGCTTCCACTACTGATCGCCGGAGTCAATCGACGCGAAGTCAAAAAGCGGACAGCCGCACTGCTCGGTGCGGTTGATTTAGTGCATCG
>JAJDDS010000434.1 GCA_029260195.1 Phycisphaerae bacterium | reverse complement strand
GCCAGTGGCACCCGGCGTTCGGTGTGTTCACGCCGTGCGGCTCGCAGCACCAAGTCGTTCTTGATCATCGTGGCTGTCCTTTCGTCGTCTCCGCCTTGGACCGCGCGACACCCGTTGCGCGGGTCGCGGCTATGCGTTCGCCGAGAAACATGCTTGCTCGCCGATGCGGTAGGCTTCGGGGTGCAGGTAGGCGTCGAACACGGCTGCCACCGTCCGCAGCAGCACCCGTCCCAACGGGCAGGTCACGCGGATGTCGCCGGCGGGCTCAATTGTCACCAACCCGTCGCGCTCCAACTCCTCGATAATCCTCAGTTCACGCGAAAAGTAGTCGTCGAAATCGATGTCGAAACGGCGCTCGATGTCGTGTTTCTTGATCTCGCCGTAGCAATACAGGTGGTTGATGAGCGCCTGGCGGACGCGGTCGTCGAACGAGAAGCGCTTGGCTTTCTCGAACACGGTTCGATCGCTTTGCAGACGTTCGACGTACCGGTCGGTCTCCTTGACGTTCTGCAGGAAACCGATTCCGGACAGGTGGCCTATGGAAGTGGCTCCGATGCCGAGCATGTCCAGCCCTTGTCCGGTGGTCATGCCCTGAAAGTTCCGTTGCAGCGTTCCGTCGCGGGCGGCGATGGCTAGCCCGTCGTTCGGTTTGGCGAAATGGTCCAGTCCGATTAACTCGTAACCGGCTGCGGTGAACAAGTTCAAGCCGATCCGGAACATCTCCAGCTTGGTCGCGCTGTCGGGCAGCTTGGTGTAGTCCATGCCGCGCTGCGTGGCGATTTTTTCGGGGATCTGGGCGTAGTGGTAGTAGGCGATGCGATCTGGCGACAGCTCGATGGTCTTTTCGACCGTGTCGCGTATGGTGTCCGGCGTTTGATAGGGCATGCCGTAAATCAGATCGAAGTTGACCGCGTCGAACTCCAGCCTGCGGCAGGTGTCGATCATGTCGCGCACCATCTTGAGTGGCTGAACGCGTCGGACGTGTTCCTGCACTTCCTGGTTGAAGTCCTGGACGCCCATCGAGACGCGATTGAACGCCAGCCTGCGCAGCCTCGTGAGCATGTTCTCGGTGGTCAAGCGGGGATCGATTTCGATGGACACCTCGGCGTCGTCGGCTAGGTTGAACGCCTCGCGCATGGCCAAGTGGACCCGTTCGATTCCGGTTTCGCCCAGGTACGTCGGCGTCCCGCCGCCCCAGTGAACCTGCCTCAGCTTGCGGTCGCCCGAGACCATGCCACCCAGTCGGCGCAGCTCGCGGATCATCGCTTCGACATAGGCTTCGACGCGTTCGGTCGTCTCGGTCAGGTCCCTGCGACGGACGCTGCGCTGGCAGGCGCAGAACTTGCACAGGGCCTCGCAGTAGGGCACGTGGAGATAGATCGACAGGTCGTTGGGCTGTCGCGTCTGATCGCTTTCACGCAGCATCGCCGTCGCTTCGTCCGCATGGACCACGTCCCACCAACTGGGCATGGGGTAGGACACGTGGCGCGGGATGGAGACACCCGCGTACTTCGTGAAGACGTCCATATCCAAATCCGACGTTCGTTGGATCGCTTCGCCGATCATGACCGTGTACTCCTGACAAACGCTTCAGAAGCCCACGGATTCGAATCCGTGGGCGTCGAGCGGTTCGGATTCGTGGGCGCCGCCGCCCGAACCTGTCGCCCGATCCACTCCTCCGCCGCCGCGAGGGCGTTACCGAATTCCGCCGTTCCGCACATCTCGTCGGCGTGGCGGGTCGTCTCCGACTCGAGGTCACGGGCTACGAACAGACGGACACCCTCGATGGTCTCAAGTCCCGCGGTAGAGCCGAACATGTTGAAATCGATCACGGTCAGGGGACGTGCCGCGAAATCGCGCAGCCCGCGCAGTTGCTCGGCGCATAAGACGGGCTGCTCGCGGTCCACGCCGAATATCACGACATCCGCTTCCGCGACGGCTTTCGCCACCTGCGGTTCACCGTACTCTCCGACCCGCAATCGCCGACCGTTGCCGATGCACTTTCGCAACATCTTCAACTGCCCGCCCTTGCTGTGACCACGATAGACCAGCGTCAGTTGTTTGCTTGGGGTATTGAATCGACCGATGAGTGTTCGCAGAACGCTGGCTGACGTGGTCGATCCGCCAATGACGACCCCTTGGCACTCTGCGAATTCGAGTCCGGTTTTGGGGGCGATACGCGACAACGCTGCGTGACAGTAGTCGGGGTCGTAGCGTCCCCAATCGGTTTCCTTGCGCAAATCCTCGACCAGCGCCTTGACATCGATCAACAGGCGTCCGGACAGCGGACCCGCCATCCCGGCGGTGTTGGCGAGACGGTGGGCGGCTTCGAGCTGTTCGACGATGTCGCGCTCGCCGGGCAGTTGGCTGTTCAACCCCGCGGCGGTCCGCAGGAGATGGTGCCAAGCGTCAGCTCCGAACAGGACATTCAACGCGGGGGTCGATGCGTTTTCTTGCCCGCCGAGGCGGGCTGCGATCTTGGCGGCGGCCTGCTCGCGAGCGGAGCGGTCTTCGGTGTCTTTCAGCCAGCCGTAGAACTCGAACCGGTTGCAGGTGTTCCACAACCACCCCTCGGTGAGGCCGACGTCGTCGCGAATCGCCCTCAGCAGGTCCGGAACCTCGACCTGCGACCGTTTCACACCTCGCAATCCGGTGGCGTCGGTGTGGGCGACGTTCGGACCGCAGCCCGCGCCGAACCGATTGCCAAGCGATGTGCCGATCATCACCAACGACGGTATTTCGGCGTTCGTCGCTTTCTGCGGCGCGGGAGCCATCAACGGGCGAACCGACTCGCTCCACGTCGTCACGGGACTCGGCCCGCGGAGCACGATGTCCTTAATGGCGCTGACGAACGGGGCGTAGGTGTTGAGTGCCGGGCACAGATACAGCATACCGCCGTGTTCAGCCGTCAATGCGCGATAGCGAATACCGAGCTCTTCCAGCGTCTCGAGGCAATCGGTCGTAAAACTCACGGGGCAGACCAGCACGCGCTTCCTCTCGCCACGCACCAACTCCGGCAAAACCTCGTCGGTCGCCGGCGTCAGCCACTCAGCCGGACCGAAGCGGCTTTGATAGGCCACGCTCGCGCGGTTCGACGGCCAGCCCAACCGTTGCAGGACCAGGTCGACCGTCTTGCGGACGTGTCGCGGATAGGGGTCGCCGCGCTCAACGTACGACACCGGCAGGCCGTGGGCCGAGAACAGCAGATGGCAGTTCTTCGGCGTCAGGCGCTGCGCTTTGGCATACTCGTGGATGAGCTTAGCCTGCGCGTTGATGTAACCGCCGTCGTCGAACCAGAGGCTTCGCGTGGTAACGTTGACTCGGCATTCGGTTCGCTTGAGGCACCCGAACAGTTCGCGCAGCGCCGTGCCGGTCGTCGGCCCGCTGAACTGTGGGTACATCGGAAGCACAACCAGCTCGTCAATGCCGGCCGACTCGATTTCGCGGAGCGTGTCCGGGATGCTTGGGTTTCCGTAACGCATCGCACAGAACACGCGCCATCCGTCGGGAAGACCCTCCTCCAGGGCTTGGGTGAGATCCCGGCTAATGGCCATCAGCGGGGATCCTTGATCGGTCCAGACCGTTTGGTACATGTGGGCTGACGCCGGACCGCGGAAGTGCGCGATCAGGCGCGCCAGCGGTCCGTTAAACCAACCAATTCCCGTCGGCAGGCGTATGACTTCGGGGTCACGCAGGAACTCGACGAGGTAGCGGCGCACCGCAGACAGCGTCGGTTCGTCCGGCGTTCCCAGATTGAGCAGCAAGACCCCCCGAGGGCGTCGTCGCCTCCCCGAGGTGGGTGTTACCTCACACCGTGATCCGTTGACGTCACGGCTCTCTTTCGACCGCGTTGATTCCATCCTTCAAACCCCGCACGCAAAACCCTTGTGATTCCTCGGTCCATGTCCAGACATCGTGAGCGCGGGCCGTCGCACCGTTGGCGTGTCCGCCGTCGGCCCGTGTCAAGAACGTCCCCCTCCGGTGCCAACGCGGGGGTATTGGATGTCCGTGTCTAGACCGGAGGAGCGCGCAGGGCGAATAGATGTGAAGATAGGACCCAACAATGGGGTCGAAACGCATCGAGGTAAACCGTATCGCTCGATGCGGGATGCGGCGCGTTGACCGTGTGGATCGAATGGGCTGCGAGAAGCGCTCGCCGCGCCACGCCGCGAATCGAGTCGACGCTCAAGACCAATAACGTCGCGCCGACGACTTGGCTGCATTCGGAAACAATGGCCAACTCTTCGCCCGGCGTGAACAGCTCGACATGTAGAAAAGCGATTGCCAGCAGGAAGGCGACGCGCGACCGCCGGTCCGCGCGGAAGCGCAGGCAGGCGATGTCGAGCGTCTTGAGTGCGCAAAACAGCGTTGCGGCCGTCAACGCCAAGCAGG
>JAJDDS010000433.1 GCA_029260195.1 Phycisphaerae bacterium | reverse complement strand
GTCGATTCGATCTTGCAGCCAATCGCGCACCGTGGCGGGGTCGAGACATCGCTGCAATGCCTGCCGAAGCATCGGTGGCCCGTGACCGGGAGTCATGCCAGCGCTCCCAGATCACCCCGTGAGACCGACACCTGCGACGCTCGTTCGACACACGCTTCCACCACCGCCGGCCAACCTTGCCGCAAGTGTCGCATCATCCCACGCGCCAGCGTCAGGTGCGCGATCGCGGAATACCAACGCAGCCTGTCGACATCGATCGGTTCGCCCGAGTCCGATTCCCAGGCTGACAGGAACGCCTGCATCCACCGCCCAGCCTCCTCGCGCGAAACCCGCTCATCCCCGCGCAGCGCCAGCATCGGCAATTGCGATGCGAAGGTCGCTACATCCACCCAGGGGTCGCCCGTGCAGCACCTATCCAGATCCAAGATGGTCAGCCGATCCGCCCGTCCGCGGAGCTGCTTCCAATGAAAATCATTGTGAATCGTGCGGAACCGATCCGGCGATTCGTCCGGAATGCACGACCGTAACTGGTCGACCACCGCATCGACCTTGTCCCGAAGCGCCGGCACGACAGCGGTGATGTCGTTGGCACAGCGAACCGCCCCAGCCAGGTAGTCGGCTGCACGGACCGTCGCGAGCCCCTCCATCGGCGCCTGATGAATCGCACCGAGCCCGGACGCGACGTGACCCATCAGCGGTTCGCAATCCTCTCCTCGCAGCAGATCCAGCAGCGAATCGCCCCACACCCAGCGCATCGCCAGCAGGCCCAGCTTCGTGTCGATCGCCACCGGTTTGGGTACGCGAAACAACCCCGGCACATCGTGGCGAATCCGCCGCATCGCCACCGTGCGTGCGTAAATCAACTTGCAATCGTCGATGTCGGACGACCGAACCGCCACCGCCCGCTTGATGTCCTTCTGCGATTCCCCGTCGTACACCTGGCCGTGCAAATGCACGATCCACTTCTGCTCCGGAACATATCGCAACAACCGCCGACGAAGCGACGCGGGATCGAGCGCCAGCGTCGGTTCATCCTCCGTCAGCCACTGCTGCCAAACGCCGGCAGCCCGTTCGCGCTGCGAAAACCGTCGCAGGCCCCGCAGTCGTCGATCGTTTGGAAACCGGTAGACCTCAACGTCGTAAGAGCCCAGGCGCAACACCTCGCCACGGCGCGACATCGGCTCGCGAACGGGATAGCGCACGTAGATTACGTCCCCGGAAGGCCACGATCGCTCTGCCTGGACCGACGCGTCCGGCAACATCGCGTACGCAATCCGAACGTGATCCCCCGGATCGTATAGCGCTTCGATCACGCGGCAGGATCGCCACGTGTCACGCCGCTCAGCCGACTCCGTCACCAATCCCTCGCGCATCACGCGCAATAGCGCATCCGGCGCCAGCGCCGAAAACAAATCCGCGAACGCCGGATCACACGGCCAGTCGGCGCGACTCGTGAGCATCGTCCGCGTCCTCCATCAATTCAGACCGCACAGAACGCGCCCGCCAAGCCTCGTGCAATTCACCATACACCGCACACCGCTCCACCAGCAATTCATGTGTTCCCGTGTCGATTAGACGCCCCCGATCCAGAACGAAAACCCGGTCGAATCGCTCCATCGCCGACAGGTCGTGGCAGATCACCACCGTCGTTCGGGCCGTCTCCTCGACCATCCACGACGACTCCGCCCGCTCAGCCGACGCCGCGTCGAGACCCGTGATCGGTTCATCCAACAGCAGAATCGGCGACCGGCGCAGCAACGCCCTCGCCAGCGCGATCCGCTGCCTCTGCCCCCCGGAGAGCGTCGTTCCTTTCTCGCTCAAACGCGTTTCGTACTTCTCCGGCAGCGATCGTATGAACGAATGCGCCCCCACCGCCTTGGCCGCCGCCCTGATCTCTTCCTTGTCCGCTCCGTCGCAACCCAGCGCGATGTTCTCCGAAATGGTCAGACCGAACAAAACCGTATCCTGTTGCACGATCGCGATCTGATCCCGCAACGACGCGACCATGTAACCTCGAATGTCCTTCCCGTCGAACCGAACACTTCCCTCGTCGGCGTCATAGAACCGCAGCAACAGTTTCATCAACGTGCTCTTGCCCGCCCCGCTGCGCCCAACAACAGCCACCCGCTCCCCAGCCCCGATCCGCACCGACACTTCCGACAGCGCCGGCGTCCCGTCCGGGTACGCGAACGACACGTTGGCCAGTTCGATATCGCCGCGCAACTCGCCGGTTGCCACCGCGTCGGGGGCGTCCTTGATCGCCGGCGGAATACGCAGAATCTCCACAATTCGCATACCGCAAGTCGTTGCCTTCGCCGTCTGACTCGCCAGCTTGGACAGCTTCCGTAGCGGCTTGTTGACCGCCCGAACGTACGCGACGAACAGCAGCAGATCGCCCGGTGTCATCGCCCCGTCCAGCACCGACCGCACCCCGAGAAAAAGCACCGCGCACAACCCCGTCGCCGTCGATAGCGACACGATGCGAAATAGCTTCGCCTCCAGACGCGTCGCACGCACCCCAGCTCGGATCGAGCTGCGGTTCTGCCGCGCGAACCGCTGCGCTTCAACCTTCTCGCGATTGAACGCCTGCACCACCATCATCGCCCCGAGCACCTCGTGCGCGATCGACGCTATGAAACTCTCCTTCTCGCGCTGGCTCTTCGTGACGTGACGAATGCGTTTCGATATGCGCGCCGTCGACCAGCCGATCAGCGGAATCGCGCACAACGCCACAGCCGCCAGCAACGGATTCAACCAGAACATCACCGCGGCAATGGTCACGATGGTCAGAACGTTCTCACCCGCCGTGATCCACGCGTTCACCATCATCTGACGCAACATGCGGATGTCACCCGTCAACCGCATCAGCAAATCGCCCGTCCGCCGCGACTCGAACACATCAGGCGACAGTTTCTGCATGTGACGGAACAGATCCTGTCGAATCCGTCCCACCACGTCCTGACCCGTCTTCGCCAGCAGCACGTCACGGAAATACGCGAAACACGCCTCCGCGATCGCGATCACCAGGATCAACCCGCAAATGATTGCCAGCGCGCCGGTCTTCGTATCGACCAGGCGAGCGAACCACAGGCCGATCGTCGACGACGCCATCGCGTCGCCCAGCACCAGGTCGAACACCAGCTTGATAGGCCAAGGCGCCGCGATGTTCGCTGCCACCGCGCCGATCGTCGCGAGAAACGAGATCAGCAGCGCCTTCCAATGCGGCTTGACATACTTGATGAAGCGGCGGCGAACGATGGCCATCTCGCCCAGGTCGAGCTTGCCGCGATTCGTCTTGAGCACGCGCGGAAGTTTCACCGAACGGTCTCCGTCATCGCGGACAATCTCGACCCTTCAACACCGCTCGCCGCATCCGTCGCCGACCTCACACCGGACGCGCCGGAACCCGTTACCTCGCCGAACCACGCCTTCATCCGCCCAACGTTGCGACGCACGTCGAAAACCTCCTCCGCCCGCGCCCGGCCGCTGTCCGCAAACTCACCGTGCAGCACGCCCGGCTCCAACAAGCGGGCGATCGCGTCCGCAAGCGCCGCGTCGTCCAACGGCGGTACCAGAAAACCCGTACGTCCGTCTTCGATGATCTCCGGGACGCCCGACACCCGCGTGCTCACACACGGACATCCCGACGCCATCGCCTCCAGCAACACTGTCGGCAGCGCATCCACGTTGCCGTCCTCCGCGTGGATGCAGGGCAACGCCATGCACATCGACCGCGCCATCAGATCCCGAACGTCCGCCTGACTCAGCGGACCCACCAACTTCACACTCCGCTTCAGATTCAGCGACTTGATCTCTCGCTTCAGTTCATCCTTCAGCGGGCCGTCCCCAACGATCGAACAATCAATCTCCATCCCCCGATCGCGAAGCCGCCCCACCGCCCGCACCAAATCGATGAACCCTTTCTTCTCGATCAAACGCCCGACCCCCACAATCGAGTACGGCTTGCGCTCCGCCCCGTTGCAGCGGAAACGCTCCAGATCGATCCCGTTGTAGTTCACCCGAATCTTGTCGCCGTCCACGCCGGGAAGATTCTCGACCATGAAACGGCGGTTGTATTCACTGACCGTCACCGTAAACCGAGACGCGTTGATCTTGCGCGCCAACAATCGTCGATCCACGTTGTCCCGAAAAATGTCAAACGCGTGAAGCGTCAAACTGTAACTCAATCCCCCCATCAAACTCGCCAGATAAGCCACGCTCGCTTCGTGCGTGCCAAAGTGGATGTGAACGTGCTTCAGACGCCGTTTCTTCACCCACCGCAACACACCCGCAGCCTGCATGAAGTCCGTCATATCCGTACCCGCACTCCGAAACGTCCTGGCGAACGCGCCCGCGTAGGCGCCAGGTGCCCGGCGGAACGTCGACAGATGATGCCTGAGCGTCTTGCCCGGCGATTCGACCAGGTACTCCGGCGCATACTCCGCCTTCGCACGCACCCGGCTGATCGACTCGTGAAATCGCCCGTCCGTCGGCTTCTTCAACGACAGAATACTCACGTCAACGTCCTGCTGTTCGAGCTCCAGTATCTCGTTCACCACGAACGTCTGCGTAAACCGTGGATACATGCGAAGCATGTAACCGACACGCACTAATTCCGAATGGTCGCTTTCGCGCGATGACACCACCACGTCACTCCGTTCCCGCCACCGTTTCACAAGACACGTTACCGTCCGCCTGCTTCACCCGCGATCGCTTCGCCAACGCCGCCTCGATCACGCCAACCGTTCGCTCCGCCGTCCGCCGCCACGTATAATTCTCCACCACACACGCCCGGCCGGACGCCGCAAGACGACCGCGATACGCCGCATCAACCCCGCACGACGACAGCACCTCCGCAAGCGCCGCTTCATC
>JAJDDS010000432.1 GCA_029260195.1 Phycisphaerae bacterium | reverse complement strand
GTTCGGTCCGACCGAGGATGACATGGAACACGACGATCAGTACGCCGACCGCAGCGATGCAGAACGCCGTCAACCTGCCGATGAAACCGCGCATGTCGGACACAGTTTCCGTCACGTCATACCACAACGTCATTTCCCCGATGCTACGGTCGCCGGCGTCCATCAGAGACAAAAAGGCCACCCTTAGATCTCGATCCCCAGCTTGGATCTCGATTGAGCCGCGCCCGCTCAAACGCGTCCGCCGGTCCGCCACGCAGGAATCGAACTCGTCGGGAATCCGATCGACCGTCAAGTCGATTACGGCCACGTCGGCGAACCGCTCCCAGTCGCCTTCTCGTCCCATCATTCGCATCCCGGTCGCCCATTTCTCCCGTGTCAGGTGCTCCTTGTCGATCAATACGGCGACGTCGACGTCGAATAGGTCGCGGAGCGTTCCCGTGATATGATCGATCTCCTCGCCCATCTCCACGTATCCGACCAGCCGTCCGTCGAGATACCACGGGTGAACCACGCGGAGGGCGAAGGTCCCCATCGGACCCAGCTCGATTCCATGGGACGGTTTTCCGGTCTCTACCGCCTGCTTCAATGTAAAGCGGGTGATGGTGTCACCGTACCGCTCGGGCGCGTGAACACGCAGGAAGTTCACCCGATCGAGACCGTGGAAGTAGAAGTGGGTGATGCGGTGTCCGGCGCGCAATCTGTTGAAGAGCGGTGTCGCGAGTTCCAGCAGCGCCTGTCGGTCTCCGGTCAGCCAGGTTGACTGGTACCTCTCGTCCTGTCTCAGAACCTCGAGTGTCGCCGTCAGGAGAGCGGCATCCTCGTCCAACTGCGCTCGGTAGAAATCGCCGGCCCGGGCGACGCGGTCCGCAACATCGTGCTCGATGTGTTCCCGGTGCAACTGGTATGCGCCGATGACGAATACGGCCAGCATCGCGAAGAAGACCACGGCGAGAGGTACGACGATGCGGAGTGTGAGGCGTTCGTTCCTTTTGGAGCGATGTTCAGTTTCCATTAGCATCGTCTCGCCGGCGTTTCAGGTCGCACCGACAGTGCGCTCCGAGAGTATGTGTGAGGCGTCCTCCCCAAACTGCGTCCGTACGGAGGCCGTCCGGCTTCATTCACGGTCTTTCGCTCCCTTCGGGCTCCCGCCCCGGTCGCCCTCAACGCCGCGTCGGGGCCGCAACTCCCGCCGACCTCAGGATCCTCTTCACACATACCGTGAACCATAGCAAGACGGGCCCCCCGGGTTTCAGACGTATCGGCGAGCCAGAGCGCGGCCTATCGCCCTTTCCGCCATTATCACGTCCGGAGTGCGCCATGGCCTCATGTTCCCACAATCGGACGCCCCCGGGGATCGCCGCTCGGTCCCTATTCGCTCGCGTCAGGGGGTGTTTGGCGCGGGTTTGCACGTGGACGGATCGCGGCGTAACCGGAATCGCGGCTTGGACGCGTCAGCCCTGGACGAACCGGGTGCGAGGCCGCACAATCCGCAACCCCGGAACCATCGCCAGTGCGATGTGCGGTGCGCGGTGGGACACTGAAACGACGACGACAACGAAACGGACGACGCATGAAATTCGCCACACAAGCCATTCACGTAGGCCAGCAACCCGACCCGACGACAGGGGCCACCGTCCCGCCGATACACGTCACCACGACCTACACACAAGCAGGTCCGGCTGACCACAAAGGGTACGAATACTCCCGGTCCTCGAACCCGACGCGGGACAATCTGGAAGCGGTTCTCGCGGCGCTCGAAGGGGGCGAAGCCTGCGCCGCGTTTGCTTCGGGTTTGGCAGCCACGACGGGTGTCTTCAGCACGCTTCGCCCGGGTGACAACGTCGTGGCTTACGCCGACGTGTACGGCGGCACGTATCGGCTGCTTGAACAGGTGTTTCGTCACTGGGGCCTGGAAGCGCGATACTCGAACGACACGTCGCCGGAATCATTCACGAAACTGATCGACCGGAAGACGCGACTGGTGTGGATTGAGACGCCGACGAATCCACTGCTGCGTGTGCTGAATATCAAGGCGCTGGCTGACGTCGCCCACAACGCCGGGGCGAGGCTGGCTGTGGACAACACGTTCGCGACACCGGTGCTGCAGAAGCCGCTCGCGCTGGGGGCTGACTACGTTGTCCACAGCACGACCAAATACATCGGCGGGCACTCCGACGTCGTCGGCGGCGCGGTCATCGTGAAGCGGGCTGCGGACATGGAGCCGATCTCGTTCTTTCAAAACGCAGCCGGCGGCATTCCAGGTCCGTTCGACTGCTACCTCGCCCAGCGCGGGGTGAAGACACTGCATCTACGGGTGGAACGTCACGTCGCAAACGCCCGGCGCATCGCCGAGCATTTTGAGAACCACGCGAAACTTGAGGAAGTCATCTACCCCGGTCTGACGAGTCACCCGGACTACGAAATCGCGGCTGAGATGATGGAAGGTCCCGGCGGTATGGTCTCGATGGTCATCAAGGGGGACGCGGACGCGTGCTACCGGTTCTGCCAACGGACGCGCCTATGTTCGCTGGCGGAGTCGCTTGGGGGCGTCGAATCGCTGCTGTGTCATCCCGCGACGATGACGCACGCGTCGATCCCGAGGGAGATTCGCGAGGCTCGCGGGGTCACCGAGAGTTTGGTGCGTCTCAGCGTCGGGGTCGAGGACGTGGAGGACTTGATTGAGGACATCGAGCAGGCGCTGTCCTGACGTCCGCCGCAGCCCCCGCCGCTCATCCGCGCGCGACAGGTCTGGCGTCGCGCTTCGGAGCGGAGGGACGCTTCTTGATCGGAGCCGTACCGCTTCCTCACGGTCGCGGCCCTGAAAGAACGCCGTCTGCGCGCCGCCGTACGCTGGCGGGCGCGGCGATCCGGGTTACGGACAGTTGGCAGCGGCGTCTGCGCAGAGCTCGTCCCACTCAGTGACGCAGCAGAACGGATCGGCGGTGCAGACCTGGTTGCAGCAGGGTTCCTCCACACAACCGGGCGTTCCGTGTTGGGTGCCGCAATCGCCGACGGCGCCGACGCAGGTGGGGAACCCGTCGCCGCAAAGACCGTTGGCTTCCAGCGCGCAGATGCCGTCCCATCCGATGGTGCAACAGATCGCGTCGACGTCACACACTGCCGCGCAGCAACCGGCATCGACACAGCCGATGGTGTCGTGGGGAGTCATGCAATCCTCCGCCGACGATCCGCAGGCTGGCGTGGGCGGATCGGGTTCGTCGGCGCAGGTGATGTCCAAGGTGGCTTCGCCTTGGTCGGCATCGAATCCACCGATGCGGATGAGGATGGCGTCTCCCATCTCGACGGGGATCGCCAGTCGGGAGCCCAGCCCAAACTCGCAGCCGTCATCGTTGCAGGCGATGGCTGCGGCGCTCGGACAGGCGCAGCCATCGTAGAGTGCGAGGGTGGTGTCGTAGAAGCTGGCGCAGAGATCGACCGTGAGGAATCCAGAGCATGAGGCTGTGTGACAGAACCAGATATCGGCATCGATTCCGAAGCCATCACACGGGGCGTCTTCCTGTGGGCCGTCGGTGGAGGCGTTGACGGTTGTGATTGAAGTCGCTCCCTCGCCGACGGATGTTGGATTCTGACACGCGTCGTTCGCAGGCCCGCCGGATTGGATCAAAAAGCAGTTGTCGTCACACGTTTGTCCGTCGGGCGGATCACAATCCTCGCCCGGTTCGATGATACTGTTACCGCAGACCGGAGTCTGCGTGCCGCCGTCTCCGTCGCCTCCTCCTCCGCCATCGCCCGATCCGCCGCCGGCGCCGGAATCGCCAGCGCCTCCGGTGTCGTCGTCGGCGTCGGGATCCTCGTCGGCGTCCGGGTCGGGGTCGTCAACGGGGTCCGTGTCATCCACGGGATCGTCATCGGCTGCGACGGCGCAACCGTTGCGGTCCACGGACTGATACGCGAGCGTATCGGAACATC
>JAJDDS010000431.1 GCA_029260195.1 Phycisphaerae bacterium | reverse complement strand
GTCGCCAGTCGATCCCGGTACTGCTGCGTCTTCGTCTCACCGTGGAAGTCCTGAAACAGGTAATTCGTCCCGCCGTAGTGCCGATCGCTGAACCGATTCCCGTTGTACCCCGCAGCCCCACCCGTGTTGGCTTCGCCCGCGTCGATGAAGGACGTGCAAATCCGCTCCGACTCCTCGTTCGCGTCCCCGACCAACGGCATGCGAGGCGAGATCTGACTACGCGACGCAGCCAGGAACGGATTCAGCACGGTATTCTGAACGTCGTACCGTTCGTCGGCGTCGAGACTATACGTCCCCATAAGCCAACTCGGAAGATACACTCGGTAATGACCGCTGTGCATGCCCTGCTGCCGGCTCGCCTTGCACGCGAAGTACTTGTACCACCGCTCCGCGTCGACGTTGCGTTGTACCGGAAACGACTCCTGTACGGCGTCGTTCGCCCGGAACACGCGCTCCTTGTAGATGTAACGGAACATCACTTCCATCCAGCCGTAGACTACCTCCTCATCCTCCGCGTCAGGGTACCAGGCGCACGGGGGCAGCAAGTCCCGGTTGTCGTTCTCGTACGCAGCCATCGCGTTGCCGGTATCTTTCAATCGCGCCAGACAATGCACCGCCTTGGACTGATCGCGCGCCCGCCCCAACGACGGCATGAGAATGGAAATCAGGAGCCCGATGATCGACACCACTACCAGCAGCTCGATCAGGGTGAATCCGGGCGCGCGCCATCGGCTGTTCTCATGGGTCATGATTCTGTTCATTCCAATCCGCACATTCCCACCCGTCTCCGCAGTGTATCGGTCAATCATAGTGCCCGCGCGCTGTGTGGACAAAGAGCTTTCTCTCAACTGAGCACTTTCCGCTCGGGACCGACACGCTCGCCCGTTACACCGCAAGTTGCTTCTCCGAAAGGACTTACGGAAACACCAGGTTTCCCAGTGATACCGGAAGATAGGCGTTGTACCGCGCCCCGGACCACGTTGCATAGATCTGCGATTCCGCGTCGTACCGCGCGAAGTTCAACCCCCAGACCGGCTTATCGCCGCCCGACGGCACGAACGCATCGAACGGCACGCTCAATTCAACAATCCACCTGTCATCCGATATGCGCGATGCGTAACGGATATCCGCCGCCCATACGCGCCGGGGCCCGACCGACGGCTGAGTACCGATTCCACGCTCGAACACAGCCCCGCCCGGCTGGATCACAATGTGGTAGAGGTCCTCCGGCGCGTACGTCCCCGCGTTCGTCGGATCGATCAGTACCTCGACCGCCGGCTGGCCGATCGGAATCATGTCTTCATACTCCACCACGTTGCGATGTACCACCGCGCCCGTCCTGGGCGGGGCCGGGCTGTGGATGGCGATGAACATGTGCGTGTCATCGTGCCCGACCAAGCACCGTGTCGCATCCGCCGTACCGGATCCCGACGCCCCGTCGCCGGATACCGACACAAACCCTGACGCGACGTTGCCCGACCCGGTGGTCCACTCCGACAGGTCGCCATCGATTACCACTGGATTGGAACGACGCTGTGACGCGATGTAACACACCCGGGCAGTCGTCGCGTAGGTCTCGCTCCCGTCGCTCCGCAGAACGATCGGAACCTCGATCACTCCTCGTCCGTCCCATGCGAGGCTCGCGGTCCGCGTCATCAGGACAGCCCGGCGTCGTTCCAACGGCGGAATCGCCGCGATCACCGGCGTTTCCGCCCCGCCCCGCCAGCCGAACGGCAGCCTCCCGAACGCCAGACGCCCACCCACCGCGCGTTCCGTCCGGTTGTCCAGCATCACCGAAAATTCCACCAGCGACTCCCCGACCTGCCGACCCGCGCGAACCCGCACCCCCTCCACCGTCATCACCAGATCTGCCGCTTCGCCCAATAATCGACGCCACACGAGCGCCGTATCCCATAGTGACACACCGTGACCCTCCCCCACATCCGATGCCGCCATCACCTCGCCGGCCATCACCCGCCGCGCCAGCGCCCACGACTCGCCCCCCTGCGCCCATCCCAATCCCCGCGCGTCAGCCGCGTGAAACCCGCTCGCCTCCGCCATCGCGTACGGGGACAGCACGTCCATCAGTCGCGCGGAAACGCGCGATCGCCCCAGCGAGTCCAACACATCAAGGTACGCCATATCCCGCAGCCCACGACGCAGGGACTTCAGTCGCACCGACGCCACCGGACCCGACAAGCCGAACGGCTCGCCCGAATGCAGCAGCCCTGCGGCATCGCCCAGCAGCACCTTGGACATTCCGTATCGCCGCGCCTGCCACGGTAACACTCGCGCGACCGATTCGGCGCCAATAACATCTACCGATCCACTGTACGGGGGCTGATCCGACCCCGTCCACGTCTCTCGAGGGCCTGTCCCAGTCGTCTCCACGGAACGGGCGGGCGGGCACCACACATCGACCCACTTGCCGGCGCCGACCGCAGCAATGTCGGACCAACCAATCGCGGACGCATGGTCCCGATCAAGCGCCACCACGGTCCTTAGGCGCCGGTCAGCCAGACGCCCCCAGCCGGTCACACGGCGTATCGCATCGAGCGTATCGCCGCTCCCGGTCGAGCGCGGCGTCTGCAAGAACGATCGCGCCAGCCACCCCCTCGATGCAAAATGCTCCGCACAGGCCCGCAAGTACCCGGTCGCGAACTCCGTCGCCTCCGCGTCATCCGCGCTCGCCGACATCGCCCCCGCAGGGAACGACTCATCGAACGGTATCCGGCACCACGCTCCGCCGGCTGCGTCCAGGTGGACCCCGACGGCTCGATCGAACGCTTCCCAGTCGACGCGCACGCGCCCACTTCGGTTGACCTTCACCACTGGATACACGCCCGACAAGACCGGAACCAAACCGTGCGAACGCAGCAGGTCCACCGCGCCGTCCAGCCAAACCTCCCGCCCATCTCCGGTCAGTGACGCCGCAGCCACGTCGGCGAGCAACTCGACGCTCGCCACCTTCGGCAACACGACAGGGCAGACGGTCAATCGTAGCGGTATCTCCACGAGCGTTCGGCCACCGTCAACGACGGCGACGCTACCGGAATAGGTTGCTGGGGCTGTTCCATCCGGAACCTCGACCTCCGCCAGCAGGGCCATCCGCTCGCCAGACGCCACGCGCGCGGGCAACCCGCCCGTCGGGGCTGACCTCGGCACGGCGATATCGTTCACCCGCGTCTCCCACCGTGACGCCGGCGCGAACCGCACGTGCCACCCCGGTCGACGCGGTGTCGGCACGCCGTGCAAGCGATAAACGTCGAATTCCGCAGGAAAGGTTGCGTCTCGATCCGA
>JAJDDS010000044.1 GCA_029260195.1 Phycisphaerae bacterium | reverse complement strand
GGAACGACTACGTTTACGTCAACTGCTTCGACCAGACCGTTCGCGATCCGCCGGCCGCCGCACGCGCCGTCTCCGACCGAAATACGGGTATCGGTGCCGATGGACTGATCCTCATCCACCCCACGACCCGTGCGGCCGTCCGCATGGACAAGTACAACGCGGAAGGTTCGCGGGCCCAGATGTGCGGAAACGGCATCCGTTGTGTCGCGAAATTCGCCTACGAGCACGGGCTCGCCCGCGAAACCACCATCCCCATCGAAACAGACGACGGGATCAAGATCGCCCAGTGCGCCCTCGACGGCGACCGCGTCACCAAGGTCAGCATCGACATGGGGCAGCCGAGATTCGCCCCGGAGGATCTGCCCGTCTTGTTATCGGGCGATGAAGTCAATGACGCCCCCATCGACATCAACGATCGCCCCTTCAAGATGACCTGCGTTTCCATGGGTAACCCCCACGCCGTCATCTTCGTCGAGGCGCTGAGCGACATTTCCCTCGCCGCCGACGGCGCCGCTATGGAACAGAATCCCCTCTTCCCCGAACGCGTCAACACCCATTTCGTCGAGGTCCATGCCCGCGATCGGGTGACAATGCTGACCTGGGAGCGGGGCAGCGGGCGGACGCTCGCCTGCGGGACCGGGGCAGCGGCTGTCTGCGTGGCTGGCGCTCGCACTGGTCGGACCGATCGACGCATCACCGCCTCCGTCGAAGGCGGCAAACTCGAACTCCACTGGGCTGACGACAATCACATGCATCTAGCCGGTCCCGCGGTCGAGGTGTTTCACGGAACCTGGCTTGGGCCGTCGTAGCGTGGTGTTTTGGAATAGACGGTGTCTGTGCGATCCGAGTTGCGACGGTAGAGGGAGCGGATCTCGGGCGCCGAACGGTACCGCTTCCTCACGGGCGCGGCTCTGAAAGAACGCAATTCGTGTGAAGGACGTCAGTCGCTGCGGCGCGCAGGGAAAACGGCGCGACGAGGGAACTCGCCGTGCCATTGGATCAATGGCTGCGTGTGGTGCTCATCACACCGTTTGGTTCTTCCGCGCGTACCGCGCGTTACTTAGGAGGCGCTCACGTCGACGCTTCGGCGAGCCGATTCGCCACGTCCTTCCAGTTCACCACGTTCCAGAAGGCTGTGATGTAGTCCGGACGCCGATTCTGGTAGTTCAGATAGTAGGCGTGCTCCCAGACGTCCAACCCCAGAAGCGGCTTGAGCCCGACAGTCAGGGGGTTGTCCTGGTTCGGGAAGCTCTGGACGACCAGTTTGCCCCCGTCGTCCAAGCATAGCCAAGCCCATCCGCTGCCGAACCGGGTCGCTGCCGCTGCCGTGAACTTGGTCTTGAACTCGTCGAACGATCCGAACGACGCGTTGATCGCGTCGGCGAGCGGCCCCGACGGCGTACCGCCGCCGTCCGGGCTCATGTTGTTCCAGAAGATCGTGTGGTTCAGGTGTCCGCCGCCGTGGTTGTTGACCGCGCCGCGCACGCTGTCGGGAAGCGAACTCAAGTCCTTGAGCAGCTCTCTGACGCATTTTTCCGCAAGATCGGGATGCCCGCCCAGGGCCTCGTTCAGCTTGTTGACATACGTTGCGTGATGCTTGTCGTGGTGAATCTCCATCGTCTTCGCGTCGATATGCGGCTCGAGCGCGTCGAAGGCATACGGCAGCGCCGGTAGTTCATACGCCATCTCGGTATCTCCTCAGTTATTGACCTGACACGTGACATGCAGGTGCAACTCTTAGTCCAACCCCAACACCCCTGCAGGGTATCTTCGAACCGCGAAACCGTCAACTCGCGCCGCCTCCCGCCGGGGGTGCACCGTCACCGAGTGCGTCCCGTATTGGGCGGCGATTCGGTCGGCACATGCGGATCGGGGAATCATCGGGCTTGGCAACGCGACCCTTGTTATGCCAAGCCCTTGACTGGGCTCAAGACAGGCTCCGAGAGGAATCTCCGTGATGCTCCATTCGCGGCTAGATTCCTCGCTGCGCTCGGAATGACAGGGAGGGTTTCGGAATGACGGGTCACTGCGTGTGCGCTCCATGCATGGCGCTGTTATCCGATGACACCCCCTCCGGAGACGGTAATTCCCATGAGCTTCATTCTGAGTTCGTCGGGGTTTGGTGCGGCGTCGTAAGCGGTCTGTGCGGAGATGAACTCATTCCGGACGAGTTGGTGGAGCGCTTCGCTGAAGTCTTGCATGCATTCCTGGTAGGAAGCTCGGATGACGGCGAGCCGTTCGTTCTCCTTCTTCTGTGAGATCATCTTTCGGACGCTGGGAATTGCGATCATCACCTCGACGGCGGGAATGCGTGGGATGTCGGGCTTGATGCTCTTGAGGAGCTTCTGGACGATGACGGCTTGGAGGTCGAAGACGAGGGAGGTTCGGGCGCGTTCGCGGGCTTCGACGGGGAAGAGCTCGAGCACGCGCGACGGTGCTGGGGGCGTTGGAGGCGTGGACGGTGCCGAAGACGAGGTGTCCGGAATCGGCGACGTCCAAGCCGATCTCGCGTTGGTTGATGAAGGACTTCTTGTCCTCGAACATAAACTCGGTGGGGTCTTCGAGCGTGACGATGTGGGCGGTGCGCGTCTGACTGATTTGCTCGATCATGGAGGCGATGGTGGTGCTTTTTCCACCGCCGGTGATGCCCGCGACGAGGACGAGTCCCTGGTGGAGTTGGGCGATTTCCTTGAGTGCGGGCGGGAGGTGGAGTTGTTCGTAACTCATAGTGTCCCGCGGGATGTGTCTGGCTGCCATCGACGTGAGTCCTCTCTGGCGGAAGATGTTGATGCGGAAGCGGTTGTGGTGATCGAGTTGGAAGGAGAAGTCCGTGGATCCGCGTTCGGCGTAGTGGGCTTGCTGCTCTTCGTTCATGATTTCGAAGAGCATTTTTTCGATTCTGTCGTTGCGCAGGGGGTCGCCCTTGAGTGATTTCAAGCCGCCCTGGAGACGGACGCGGGGTGGGGCTTCAGCTTTGAAATGAAGGTCCGAGCCGCCGAGGTCCACGGT
>JAJDDS010000430.1 GCA_029260195.1 Phycisphaerae bacterium | reverse complement strand
CCGCCCCCCGAAACCGAAACACCGCCGGCGGCCCATCCGGCGTCGCCGCCACCACACCCACCTCCACCGGACGCCCCCAAACCCCCAAAGGCCGAACACTCTCTCCTTCCCTTCGTGCCTCCGTGCCTCCGTGCCTTCGTGCCTTCCTTTCTCTCCCCTCCGTCCCTTCGTCCCTTCCCCCCTTGGTCCCCTTCCCCCACCCCACATACGCGTACGCACGCTCCGGCTGGTGATCGCTCACCAACGCCACCCGCGCCACCGACTCCACCCCCAGCCGTACGCCCAACCGATCCACCAGTTCCGACACTTCGTGCTCATCCGCCACCCGCGTCTCGAACAGCTCCTCCTGCCACCCGTCAAGCCGCTCGACATCCCGCGTCCAAATCACCACACCGTTGGCCTTACTCGGCAACCGTATTTGCTCGATACGCGCCGTCAAAAGTCGCTGCAGTCGTTTGAACGAACGCGTCGCCGACGACACAGTCACGGTAAATGTCGTCGCCCGCGACGCGGGGTAACAAAACGTCACACACAACCGCGTCACCCCCACCACCCGCAGGGCCAACTGCTCGCAGAACTGCGCCAACACGCGCTCCACCGCCAGATGAATGATGTCCCGACGATCCGTGGCGGCGCCCAAGCGTAGATACGAACGCAGCACCACCGGCGGCTCGAACGGAACCAGCGGCTCCGCCACGTTCCCCAGCGCCTGATCCAGCCGGTACAACAGCTCGTCACCAAACCGCGACCCCAGCGACGAACGCGGCAGATATATGAGTGCCTCGATCGTCTCCACACCAACCGCCGCTAGCGCCGACACCGTCCGCTCGTCAATCCGCAACACCCCAACCGAAAGACACAGCAAATCCTCGACGTCCCGACCCCGCGACGTCACGATGGCTGACTCGTGATGCCCGTGCGCCAACGCCCAGGCAGCCCCCGCCGTGTCAGCGATCGCCCCACGCGACGAGAACCCCCGCTCCCGCAATCCGTCCATCGCCTGACGCAGCAGATTCTCTTCACCCTTGAACAACCGCTCGCAGCCGGTCACGTCCAGCAGCAGCGCGTCGGGCGGCTCGATCTGAACCACCGGCGAAAACGCCTGTCCCCAGGCAGCCAGCTTTCGAAGCGCCTCGACGTCCGCCCGTTCGTCACCTGACTCGAGACGTAGAGACGGCAGCATCGCCTTCGCTTCAGCTACGGCCATCCCGCGCCGCACCCCAGCCACCCCGGCTGACCCGTTACAACGCGACACCCGCAGCGCGTTCGCACGACGCTCGGTCACCACGATCGGCTGACCCTCAGGCACTCCGCCGTCGCCCACCTCCAGCCGTTCGATCGGCAGGTATGGAACGTAGAGGCACATCGAACGATTCATCAGACCAACCCACCACGACAGGCCCGACGGGCATCCCATCCCGCACTTTCAACAACGTCACCCGCGCCCACCGCGCGTACCCGCGCCCCAGTCGCGTGTATTCCACGTACAACGGGTGCCCCGCCTCTTCAGAGGTGGGAGCTCGATTCAGACATTGCGCAACGGGTTCGATCAAGATTTGAACAGCCGCGAACGATTGACGCCGCGCCTCCGCCGGTGACAGAATCAACCCCATCCCGCCCGAACCCTCCGCCGCCAACTGCAACCGCCGCGAACCAGCCGCATCCAACGCCAATCGCGTTGCGATCACCGCCCCCACAGCTTCGCAGCGCAGGGCTTGATCCGTCGCCCAGAACGCGTCGACGGGTTTCCGCGTCCGCACCACCACCAGACGCCCCACAGGGACCCCCATCGCCACCGCAGCCGGCGGATAAAAATCCCCCGCGCAGTCCACCACGACCACCCACTTTGATAGTGCCGGACTATTGACACTTTTATGTGAAAGTGCCAACGCTTTGACACTTTGTCCCGCAAGTGACCTCTTGGTGACACTCGGCAGTGCCACCCCATTGACACTATCGAGTGCCACCCCCTGGCCCTCTACCAGCCCTGCCCGCCCCACCTCCAGCCCTACCAAATCCGCATCCAGCCCCGCCGCGGCGATGGCGGCCCGGATGGCCAACGTCCTTGCTCCTATCCCGGATCCTCCGGAAAGCACCTCGACCACCGATCCCGTAGGCAGCCCACCCCCGGGCAGCATCGCATCGATCCCCTCGATCCCCGTCGACACGATTCCGCCTCGATCCCCCATCCCCCCGCCCCGCCGCCGCTGATACCGCTCCAACATCTCCCGAAGCCGCTCGATCGCATCGCGCGACTCGCGAGTTTGTTCATCGATCCGCGCGCAGGATGGCCCTCCGCGCACAGCCTGATCGCTCTTTTTCGCCACGGTCTTTTTGCTCCCAATCCACCAACGGCGGACCGTCTACCCCACCTTCCGGACGTGATGGAGCAATACCTAACATAAACCAAACATAGAGCGCATGCAACCCCCAGTGGAGTCATTTTTTGGGAGGTAAGAGTTCAGCCATCCGCAACGGGGCGAGTGGGGAGCGAGGGGCGCCGGACAATCCGTGTGCCGGTCTTACCGTCGCGGGCGTCGGCGGCTCTGTCGAGCGGACCGATGATGGCGCGGGCATCAGGCTTGGTGGATACGCTGAGAAAGTTGATCGCAGCCTGAACCTTCGGCCCCATCGAGCCGGGCGGAAACTGCCCCTCTTCCAACCAACGGCGGGCTTCGTCGAGCGTCATCGTGTCCAGATCGCGCTGGTCGGGCGTACCGAAATCGATCGCGACGCGATCGACGGCAGTCAGGAACATGAGTGTGTCAACGTCGAGTTCGTTCGCCAAGAGCGCGGACGCGAGGTCCTTGTCGATGACGGCTGCCACGCCGTTCAGCCCGATGTCCGGATCGCGCACGACCGGAATCCCCCCGCCGCCGCATGCGACGATCAAATCTCCGCCGTCCACGGCGCGACGAATCGCGTCGATCTCCATGATCCGCTGTGGCTCGGGGGATGGGACGACCCGGCGATACTTTCCGGGTTCGATTTCCCGCGCACGCCAGCCGTTCTCCTGGTGATGCTCGACTTCGTCCCTGGTCAGCACGCGCCCGACGGGTTTTGACGGGTCGAGAAACGCCGGGTCGTTCCGATCGACCAGGATCGTCGTGATGAATGTGTTGACGACACGCTCCTGCCCGCGGCGGTGCAGCTCGTTGGTCAGCGTCTGGGCGATCATGTAGCCCATCCCGCCCTGCACGTGGGCGACAGCGACTTGCATCGGCAGGGGATAGATCGCACCGGCTGCCACCTCGTTGCGCAGCATGAAGTTGCCAATCTGTGGACCGTTGCCGTGCGTGATGACCAGGTGGTGTCCCTGCTCGACCAGGTCCGCCAACTGCCGCGCGGTGGTCGTGGAGTTCTCGAATTGTTCGTCGACGTTTCCCTCCTGATGCGGCTGGGATATGGCGTTCCCGCCGAGGGCGACGACGATCAGGCGTTTGTCTGGCATA
The DNA here is from genome assembly GCA_029260195.1 of Phycisphaerae bacterium. Classification (GTDB taxonomy): domain Bacteria; phylum Planctomycetota; class Phycisphaerae; order UBA1845; family UBA1845; genus OFTM321. The sequence goes on along the minus strand of JAJDDS010000430.1, from coordinate 1,008 downwards.
CGATCATTATATCCTTGAATGTCGATGGGCGTCCTGATCCGTTTGTCATCCGAACGTCCGATGGTCGTTCCGACGTCCATTTGTCATTCCGAGCGAAGCGAGGAATGACAACCCACCAGTCGCACGCGCGCTTCAGCCCGCGAGATGGACGATGAGCGCCTTTTGCGCGTGCATCCGGTTCTCCGCTTGATCGAAGATGGCGGAGTTCGGCAGGCGCGACGTCGCGTAGTCGATCTCGTCACCGTAGTGCGCGGGCAAGCAGTGCAAAACCACGGCTTCGGAGTCGGCGATCTTCATCGTCTCAGCGTCGATGCGATACGGTCGGAATATCTTCTTCCGCGCCTCAGCCTCCGCCTCCTGCCCCATCGACGCCCAAACGTCGGTGTAGAGAACGTCGGCGCCGCTGGCTGCGTTGAGGTCGTTGCTGACGGCGATGTTCGAGCCGGTGCTCGCCCCGACGTCCACAGCCTTGGCGGTGACGTCCTTCGGCGGCTCGTAGCCGGGCGGCGTGATGACGGTCATGTGCATGCCCATCCGTGCGGCTCCGAACATCAGCGAATGGGCTACGTTGTTCCCGTCACCGATGTAGCAGGCGTTGATTCCGTCGAGGCGGCCCTTGCGTTCGATGACCGTTTGAAAGTCCGCCAGGATCTGGCAGGGGTGCTCGAAATCGCTCAGACCATTGATCACGGGGACGGTCGCGTGTTTGGCCATCTCCTCGACGATGTCATGTCCGAACACGCGGGCCATGATGACGTCGACGAAGCGCGACAACACAATCGCGATGTCCTCGGTGGTCTCGCGTTTGCCGAGGCTGATGTCAGTCGGCGCGAGATAGATCGCGTGCCCGCCGAGTTGGGTCATGCCGGTTTCGAACGAGACGCGCGTTCGCAGCGACGGCTTCTGGAAGATCATCGCCAGCGTTTTCCGCCTCATGGTCTTCTTGTATTCGTCGGGGTCCTTCTTCAACTTGGCGGCCGTGTCGAGCACGGCGGCGATCTCCTCGGC
>JAJDDS010000429.1 GCA_029260195.1 Phycisphaerae bacterium | reverse complement strand
GATGGCGACCGGGACCAGTCCGATGTGCCGGGCGATGGCCTTTCGCGCAGCGCCCCAGCCTGTGGGCTGATTCAACTCGGCGGCGGATTCGTCGGAATCCAGCGATTGCCCCAGAAGCGCCGGCGGGACGCCGAGGTCTTCGAGGATGTGCGTCCCCAGCAGCGCTTCAGCCACCGGAGCACCGATGACGGATGCGCGATCAATGCCCACATCGCGATCGTCGACGATCGCCCGCACCGCCCGATACATCTCGGTGCGATCGGCAGCCTCGGGTACCCCGACGAAAATGGCGGCTGCCCGCTCGTCCGACGAGACCACCGTTCCGGTGTAGAGCTGGATGGCGCGGACGTCGTCCCGGATGCGATCCAAATCGGCGTCGTTTTCAGGAAACGGGTCCAGGAGCGGGCGAAACCGCAACGAACCGGGGTAGACCCGATCCCCCTTCTCGGTGGCCAGACTGGCGACGTCCCAGTCCCGCACTCCATCGAGCTCGCGCAGGCGCTCTGTGACGTGACGGACGTGGTCCAGCGTTTTGAGGTTGTAGACACCGCGGGGGTGGTCGGACTCGATAACCACGACGATGGGATCGAGCACGCCGAATCGTGCACGGACGATGTCGTCGGCGTCCATTTCGGGGGCGTCGGTCGGGACGAGCGCATGACCGCCGGTGCGCAATGTCAGCTTCGTAACGCCAGGCGCCGTCGCCAACGTGACTGCGACGGCGATCACGCACACGCGCGCCGGGTGCTGAATCGAATAACGACACAACGCATTCAATACGTGTATTCCGTCGACACTTCCATAATACTCGTGGCTTTGCGGCGCGGACATGCTACGACGGCGCGCGAATGCGCACAATCACCCGGCGGCGCTTTGTGCGGGCAGCGGCGTGCGAAGGGGCCCGGGTTGTGTGGCCACGCGCCGCGCCGCCGAGGAGGGCGAGCGGGGAACGTCCGCCGGTGCATGCAAGAGGCGACCATCCCGAGTCATGAGCCGGCATCTACGACCGATAACCTCGTGCTTGGTGTCCACGGGAGGCAAGCTCGGGCGGGTAGTTGCGGCGGCTTCAGTCGCGCTCGTGAGCGTCCGATAGGTTCTGCATTGGGCACCGCCCTCGGGAGACAAGCATGCTGCGCGGACATCGTCCGGTCATCTTCATGTCGCTATTCCTCGCGACGCCCCTGCGCGCCATCGCTCAGGACCCGAGCGACGTGGCTCAACTCCGTGAGGCGCTTCAAGCCCAGCAGGCGCTCAATCAGAAACTGCTCGATCGTCTGGAGGCTGTGGAGGCCGGACAAGCCGCTCTTCTGGGGCAACTTCAGTCTCTCGAAACCGCGGCGCCGGACGCCGCCGAGTTCCGAGAGGAGCGTGACGAGATACTCGACGAGATTCGCGGGGAGTATTTTGATCTTCAGGATAAACTCGACAGCCTTCCGTCGCTTTCCGGATACTACGACTTTGAGTACTTCAATGATGACCGCGAGGACAGTCCCGGCGAGTTCCGCCAGCATCATCTGTCGCTGCACCTGAGCAAGGAATGGGAGAAGTGGCGGCTATTCTCGGAATTCGAGTTTGAGTTTGGCGCGAAGTTCGAGGGCGACGGCGGGACGGACCTCGAGGAAGCTCGCGGCGAGATCAAGGTCGAGCAGGCGTGGGGCGAATATGTTCATTCGGACGCGCTCACGCTGCGTGGCGGTCTCATTCTGACGCCGGGGCACTGGAATGTGAACCACTATCCGAATATCGTCCTTTCGACGCGCCGTCCGCTGATGGTGCGAAGAGTCTTCCGCGAGGCGTTTGTCGGCGTCATGGGGTACGGGTCGAAGTACTGGCGGGATTTCGGGCTCACTTACCACGGGTACGTCGGTAACGGAGAATCCGGCTTCTTCACCAAGCACGACGACAACGAGGGAAAGGCCGTCGGCGGCAAGTTGACGTTTCATCTGCCGACTAAAGGGGCGCTGGACACGCTCGACGTTGGGCTTAGCATGTACCACGAGAGCCCGTCGCACGAAGCTCGGACCTTCACGTGGGGGCTCGATGCGCAAATCCGGAAGGGTCCGTGGGAGGTGCTCACCGAGTTCGCGATGCGCGACGCCGAAGAAGACCGGACAGGCTTCTATCTACAGCCGAGCTACCGGTTTAACGAGAAATGGGCCACGTTCTATCGCTACGATCTGCTGGACGTCCAGCACACCGGAGAAACACAGGAGCACTCCGTCGGCGTCAACTTCCGTCCGATCCCGGATATCTCGTTGAAGCTGGAGTATTTCCATTCGCGGCGATCGTATGACGAGGACGCCAGCGGAGTTGCGACCTCTGTGGCTATTCACTTCTGAGTTTGGAAGGATTTGTCCGCCGCCCCGCCATGACACATTTCATCGTCATATCATTGGGCGTACTCACCGGCGTGGTGAGTCCCGGCGCGTGGAAAGCGCAGACGGGTTCCGACGCAACGGATGGGACCCGCGCGGCTCCCGGGGCACCTCGGATCGTCGTTGTGGTGTCGCCGAAGAACCCGATCAATTCGCTGACGGCCGCCGAGTTGGAACGCATTCTCCTGCGCAAAACGAGCCTGTGGCCCAATGGACAGGCCATTACGGTCTATGAGCGACCCGTTAAGACGACGATACGCCGGGCGTTCTCCGAGAAAGTCCTGAAGAAGGAACCGGAAGCGCTGCGGGAATACTGGATGAATCTCAAGTTGACTCGCGGCCTCAAGCCCCCGAAGGTGCTGCGCTCCGAAAAACTGATTAAGCGGTATCTCGAACGCGTCGGGGGTGGCATTTGCTACCTGTACGAGGACGAGGTCGACGAAACGGTGAAGGCGGTCAAGATCGTGTGGAGCGATGGCTCGTGATACCTCACCCGAGCGCCGCGTCGGCGTCTTCACGCTCGCGACCGGTTGTCCTCGCCGCGTCGATCACCGCCATCCTCGTCGCGTCCGGAACGATCATCTACTGGCAGGGGCGCACGTCCCTCGTGGCCGGGATCGAAGAACAAATAGCATCCGATGTCGTCCACCGGCGTTCAC
>JAJDDS010000428.1 GCA_029260195.1 Phycisphaerae bacterium | reverse complement strand
GTTGAACCGCGACTGATCCGTGTCGAGCGTCACGGCGCCCGACAGGTCGACGCTCGGTAGCAGATTGTTGCGGGCGATCTCGACACCCCGGCGGGCGTCGTCGACTTGATCGCGGCTTGTGAGCAGGTCAAGCCGATAGGTCATCGCCGTGTCGGTGGCTTGGGATAACGAGACGCTTGGATCGCCGAGGGTGAGCTCCTCTTCGACCACATCGACTGCGTCCCCCGTCGGCATGCCGATCTGAATCTTAAAGAAGTCGAGCGCGGTGTCGTAGCGCTCCCGCGCCCGCACGGCGGCGTTCTGGGCGTTCAGCAGGCTGACTCGAGCGCGGTCCGCTTCGATTTGGAGGATGCGTCCCGCGGCGGCGAGCGCCTGCTCGCGTTCGTAGTCGCCCGCGAGACTCTTCGATTGTGACTCGGCGCTGTCGATTTGGGCTTTGACGCTGAGGAGGTTGAAGAAATCGCCCGCGACGGAGACCAGGAATTCGCGGCGGAATCGTTCGAAGGCGCGTACGGCGTAGACGAGCCGGCGCTCGGCGGCATAGCGGGATTCGTATGCGACGGGCCCGGCTCCGCGCAGCAGTGGTACGCGGGCGTCGATGATGATCTGACCGGTCTCGCCGGTGGTTACACTGTCGCTCAGATCGCGGATCAGGGAGTTAATCACGCGGGCGGTCACCTCACCGCCGTAGGGGAGGCGCTGTTCTATGGCGAAGTTGCTGACGGCGGAGATCGCCTGGTCGAAATCGCTTTCCTGCCCGAGGTTGTCGTAGTCCAGACTCAACACGCTCTGCACGAACCGCGGCGTCCAGAGATGCCGTTCGAGCGACAGGTCCAACGCGGCCAGATACAGGCGTTCCTTCTCGGATTGATAACGCCGAGCGTGCTCCATCGCATAGGCGAGGGCTCCGGAGAGTGTGAAAGGCCGGCGTTCAGCTTGATTCTCCGCGGCTTCGTCCCTGGCTGCCCGGCGTTCCGCGGGTTCCTCCGGTGGTCGAACTTCGGTCTCGATCGCTTTGCGGAAGCTCTCGGGGACCTCCGAATCGATCGGAGACGGTGCGAAACTGTACATATCCCCACCGCGATCGACCCCGCCGGTCTCCTGGCCGATGCCGGCGTCGGAGGTCATCCCCATCGCCGCCCGCTGGCGCGTCTGGATCAGCTTAACCACCTCGCGGTCGGCGTCGTCGATGAACCACTGTTGGCAGCCGCACAAAGCCAGCACGCCCACGGCACAAAGCGGCGCGCGCGAACACCCACGTCTTCGTCCCTCCGTCCCTCCGTCCCTTCGTTCCTTCATCTTGCCAACCGTCATGGCTGACAAGGCTCTGCGCTCACCCGCTGATGTCAAGGGAGAGGTGGTAGGATGTTGTCAATTGGAGGTGCGAGTCCGTCGGTTGAATCGACGACGAGCCATCGATCGCATGAGGGGCGCCGGACGCATTCACAAAGCTCGGCATGGGATTCTATAGGACTTTCGTCGATGGACACGATCGCCGCCGCCTTCTGTGAACGATGAGCCAACCCAGCCGCCGCGATACGTCGATGATGGATGGGAGTGCATACATCGGTCCGATGATGGCGGGTAGGGTGCGCGCACAGCATACGTACCGAGGGAGTACGCCGTTGGGACTCTGGGACTGGATAGTTGAATCGATCACCGGGAAGGATGAGAGGCTTCGTCCGGTGGTTTCGTCGGGTCAATCGGGGTCCGTCGCGGTCATGGAAGACGGCCTGCCGGATGCGAACGGTGTCCCGGACGACGATCCGTGGTGGGCACCGGCGGGTGTGACATTGACGGAGCCGGTCGAACCGCAGCGTCCGGTGATGCAGGCGGAAGCGGTTGCGATGGAGGGTGTGCTGGTGTCGCAATTCGATTCGCACGACTTGAGCCTGCCACCGATGTCGGAGGCGGCGGAGAAGGTGATTCGCAGCCTGGGGGAGCTCAATTTCGACTCGGCGCGGGTAGCCGCCGACATCGCCGAGGATCAGGTGATCGCCGCGGCTGTTCTCCGCATGGCGAACTCCGCGATGTACGGCGGTCGGTCCAAGATCACGGCGATACCGCTGGCGATGACGCGTCTGGGAGCGACGGCGTTGCGCACGTTGATGATCCATCAATCGATGCGTGCGGCGGCGTTCGAGCGTTCGGCTTCGGATCGGGATTTGTCGCAGTTGGTGTGGACGCGGTCGCTCGCGGGAGCGTGTGTGATGCGCGATCTGGCTGTTTCCACGAACGCCGACGTGGAGGAGGCGTTCATGATGGGCCTGCTGCACGATATCGGAAACGTGATCGTGCTTCGTGAGGTTCAGAAGCAGCAAGCGGTCCTTCGCTACAAGATCGACATCGAGACGTTCGACTATCTGTGTTCGGAGTGTCATCAGGAGTTTGGCGAGTTGCTGGCTGACGCATGGCGATTGCCGGCGCGATTGAAGTCGCTGATCGTGGACCACCACGCGACCCCGGCGGAGGACGATCCGTATCGCACGGAGCGGTTGATGTTGCAGGCTACCGATATGGTGAACGCGATGGTCGGGTACGGTCCAGCGGCGTCGTACGATCTGCTTCGCGCGCGCCCTATTCAGCAGCTTGGGTTGGCGGATCGGGAGGACTTCGTTGACGCCTTGCGTGAGTTGCCGGGGTTGGTTGAGCTGACCATCGCTTCGGTATCATTCTGACACCCCGGCGCGGGCAAGCGCCGACTCCTCAAACTCAATCCCCACGCAACAGAAGACCGGAGCGCGCCGCGCTCGACGCCCGGCACGCTCCGTTCCGTTGTCGCCCCACGGATACTCGTCATCTCCTTACGATGGGCGATGCACGGATGTCCGCGATTGTGCGATCAGCGCGCGGGATGCGCGTCGGTTCTGCGCACCAGAGACAGTAATCCGATCGCCAGGAGCACGGCTGTGGCTGGTTCGGGCGTCACGCGGACCTGGGCGACCGGGTAGCCCGCACGGGTGAAGTCGCCGTTGGCGAACTGTGGAGCGTCGAGAATCCCGCCGCTGCCGACCGGAAGGTATCCCGGATGCGTGTGGATGACACCGTTCTCGTCGATGCCGGTGTCGGGGCTCTGCTGTCCGAAGAAGGCGGTGTGCATCGGGAGTTCGGTGTTGACTTCCGTTCCGGCATCGAGGACGTCCGCGCCGGTAATGAAGAAGTCGGCGCCGAGGAACTCACCGTCGTCACCGAAGATCTGATGGGCGGTGGGGTCGGCGACGCCCACGAACGCGTCGTTGCTGGGGATGAGCATGGACGCCAGAGTGAAGTACCGGCTGCCTGCTTGCTTTCCGTCGATGTCGAACGTGAAGGACGCGACGTCGCCGGGAGCGATGGGACCGTTGGGCCCGGGGATCGTCCCTTCAACGAGTCCGGCGCCGCTTCCGAGGAACAGGCTGGCGAGCGGGCCGGTGTTGCCATCCTCAGCCAGTCGTTCGAGCGCGGACGACGCGGGGGATCCGACGTCGAACAGGTCGAAGTCGCCGTTGTGGAACCCAACCCACGCGGGGGTCAAGAAGGTCCCGTTGACCGGGGCGAGATTCTCGATGGTGACAGTGACTTCGACGGCGCTCGCTGACGGTGCGCCCACCAGCATTGCGAGTAGTGCGACAGCGGCAGACGCCCCTGCGGTTTTGGGGTTGCTCCAAACCAGTTTCATCATTGCGCTCCTTGCGTGTCCGAAGTTGTGAACACGGTGTCCCTGGGTTTCCTGACGCTCCTCCGCGGGAGCGCTCTCCGTTGCGGTCGTTATGGCGATCAATCACGGGATTGGACGAATCGCTTGACGACCGTTGGTCGAACGACCATCGAAACCCTGACTGGGAAATGGAAGAAATACTCGAGAGGGTCAGCCGTTGAGGCTGCGCTTGATGCGCTCGCGGGCGTCGGGCGAGAGCTCGCGAGGCGGCGCCGTGATGTCCTCGCCAGTCCCCGCGGCCAGTCGCCGGGTGACTTGGGTGATGAACTGAAGCTGGCGACGATATCGACGACAGGCGCTGCAATAGAGCAAGTGGAGCCTGACAGCCCATCGCTCGCATCGGGGAAGCGTGTCGTCGTGCGCGCGAGACATGAGCGCGGACATTTGGTCGCAGTGCGCGTTTAGAAGTCGACACATCTCTCGAAGCGTAGCCATCCTAGCCTTCTCGTGGTTCGCGTTTGAACCAATGTTCTTCGAGGCATCGGCGCAGACCCGTGCGCGCGCGATGCATCCTGGCCCACAGGTTTGTCGGCGAAATCCCCAACACCTTGCAGACTTCTTCGCCGCTCATTTGCTCAAGCTCCCGCAGGAGGAATGCGTCAGCTAGGTGATCGGGGAGGCCAGAGACACAATCGCGGAGAACGTCCCAGAATTCCTCTTTTTCGAGGGCGTCGGACGGGTCGCCCGACCACCGGGCGGGACCGGCGTTCCACAGCCCACGGGGCGAAAAGGTGTCCTCCAGGATCCGATCAGCCGATTCGAGCCCTTCGGAGGGGAGCTCGCGTGCCGACGCTCGATAATGATCGACGATCTTATGCTTCAATATCCCGATCAGCCAAGTCCGTTCCGTCGAGCCCTCGCGAAAGGACCGTTGGCCCGTCAGGGCCGCCACCAACGCCTCCTGGACCAATTCCTCAGCGGTACCCATACTCCTGACGCGGAGCAGAGCGTAGCGGAACATCGCGTCGCCGTGGCGGTCAACCCAATCGGCCGGGTCCGACGCACGATCGCTCGCCTCAGAGTTTTCCAATGCCATGGCTGGTCGCCGCTCCGATCGCCCAAACCCAGCACCCACCGGTTCGACGGGGTTGACGGCTATCGTAGTCGCAGCTCGTCCCGGACGCGACCGCGCGGGGGAGGCTTCTGGTTCAGATGTCGATCGAGATGGGTGTGGCCATTTCTTGTGGCATCGTGTCAGACGGGTGCCAGGCAGGCAACCTGCTCGGCACGCAATGCGCTTGGAGTCTGGAAGGACGAATTTCTCAGCTGCCACCATGTATGGCCACACCCATCGAGGTGCGGTGCGAGCGCCGAATGTTGGCGAACCTGACGCGTAGGTGTATCATACGACCTGGGCGATCCGGGGATTGCGGAATCCCGAAAACCGAATTCATCCTGCGTGGAGAATCATCGAATGGTGCGCGTACTACTTCTGCCCCTACTGCTGACGCTCGGCGGTGTCCCCGATGGCGCGGTCGATGTCCGAGCACGCGTCAAGACGTCATCGCTCAAACCCGACAAGTCGTTCCAAATCGAGTTTCGCTATGCGCTGGCAAAAGGGTATGACGACACCGAGGCGGGGATGCCGAATCCGATTCTGCAGATCAAGCTGCCGCCTTCGCTGGCGTTTGACGATCCGGTGTTGCGCACAAGGGAGGAACTGCAGAAGAATGAGTTCCTGCACGCCCCTTACGAACGATTGGTCGAACTGCCCAAGACGCGCATGTTCGTTCGTCTCAAGGGTGAACCCGGGCCGGACGACATCATCAGTCTGAACTTCACGGCGTTCATCAGCAAGAAGGACGGAGAGGCGTCTTTCGTGCGACGCCGGTTGGAACTTCCGGTCAAGGCTCGGGCGAAGGCGGTCGCAGTCGCCCCGGCGCCGTCGGACTGGGGTGAGGTGGACTATATCGGCCTCGGCGATCAAGCCGACGAATTCGATCTTCCGAAGGCTGACGGATCGCGCGTGAAGCTGTCGGACTTTCGCGGGAAGCAGAACGTCTTGGTGACGATGTACCGGGCGTTCTGGTGACCGTTCTGCGTGAAGCAGCTGGTTCAGTTGCAAAAAGTCTACGACCAATTCGAAGCCCGCGAGACGGTCGTCATTGCGGTGGCGCAAGAGGATTCGGATCTCGAGAAGCATGGCAAGATGCTCAACAAGCTTGACGGGACGCCGAGATTTCATGTGGTGGCTGACCTCGGCCGGAAAGACACGCCGCGATATCACCGAACCAGCGCGTATTTGATCGACAAGCACGGATTGGTGCGGCAGGTGTTCCCCATGATGATTCACCATCGCGCCAGGTGGGCGCCGATCATCGAGGAAGTCGATCGGATGCGTGCAGCCGATTGAGCGCGAGGCGGACGCGTCTACTTGCGGGCCGAGTGGCGTTTCTCCCAGGCTTCTTCGGCCTCGGGACGCCGGACGTAGATGGGGATCAGGTCAGCGACGTCATCGAAATGACCGCGCGAGGCGCTGGCGTAGCCCAGATGGT
>JAJDDS010000427.1 GCA_029260195.1 Phycisphaerae bacterium | reverse complement strand
TCGGCTGGTCCCACCCGCCTCAGCCCCAGCCACAGCACAGGAAGCCCGGCAACAACGAAAGGCGCTACCCGCGTCGCCGATCGATCAAGCTTGTTGCCTGCGGAACATATTCCGACAGCCTGTTACGGTCGCGGCTCTGTTTGGAGCGCGCCGTGTTTGCACACGTTCTTAGCTCGGTTGCGGGAGTTCTCCGCCGCCGAGGCCTACTTCGGGAGTTGGTTCGGCTGAGATTGGGCGAGCTTCGCCGACGTTGTCCGGCATGGCGCTGTCGAGCAGATCGGTCACGGACGGCTTGTCCAGCGTTTCACCGCGGATGAGCGCGTTGACCTCGTCAGCCGAGAGGGTCTCGTACTTGAGCAGGGCCTGCGCGATGGCATCCCCAGCCTCGCGGTATTCGAGCATCAGGGTTTTCGTGCCCTTGTACGCTTCGTCGACGATTCGTTTGACCTCAGTGTCGATCTTGGCGGCTGTTTCTTCGGAGTAGTTTCGCGTTCCGATGTCGAACGCGCCTCCGCGGTCCTCGCCGTAGTGGATGAAACCGAGTGACTCAGCCATCCCCCATTGTGTGACCATGTTTCGGGCGATCTCGGTGGCTTGCTGGATGTCGGAGGAGGCTCCGCTGGAGATTTCGCCGCAGTAGACTTCCTCGGCGACGCGTCCGCCGAGGGTGACCTTGAGCGTGGCGGTGAGGTAGGAGGTGGTGTAGACGATTCGGTCTCGCTCGGGGAGCGCGAAGGTGGCGCCGCCCATGGGGCCTCGAGGGATGATACTGACCTTGTGCAGGGGGTCCGCGTGATCATCGAGGGCTTGGACGAGGGCGTGGCCGGCTTCGTGGTAGGCGACGACCTTCTGATCGTTTTCGTCGACGACGCGGCTTTTTTGAGCGCGTCCCCACCGGACCTTGTCCCGTGCTTCGTCGAGGTCGTCCTGGTCGACGTATTCCTTGTTGTGCATCGTGGCGATGAGGGCGGACTCGTTGATGATGGCCGCCAGATCGGCGCCGCTGAACATCGGTGTCCCTCGGGCGAGTTTGCGCAAGTCGACCGTTGGCCCGAGCTTGATCTTGCGGGCGTGGACTTTGAGGATTTCGTAGCGTCCCTGGACGTCGGGAAGCGAGACGTTGACCTGTCGGTCGAATCGGCCGGGGCGGATGAGCGCGGGGTCGAGGACGTCGACGCGGTTGGTGGCTGCGATGACGATGACCTGGTCGCTGGTCCCGAATCCGTCCATCTCGACGAGGATGGCGTTGAGTGTTTGTTCGCGTTCGTCGTGCCCGCCTCCGCCGAAGCTGGCGCCGCGGCGCCGGCCGACGGCGTCGATCTCATCGAGGAAAATGATGCAGGGGGAATTCTCCTTGGCCTGTTTGAAGAGGTCGCGGACGCGGGAGGCGCCGACGCCGACGAACATCTCGACGAAGTCGGAACCGCTGATGGAGAAGAATGGAACTTCCGCTTCGCCGGCGATGGCTTTCGCCAGGAGGGTCTTGCCGCATCCGGGTAGGCCGATGAGAAGCACGCCGCGCGGGATGCGCCCGCCGAGTCGCTGGAATTTCTTCGGGTTCTTGAGGAACTCGATGATCTCGGTGACTTCTTCCTTGGCTTCGTTGATACCCGCCACATCGGCGAAGGTCACGTGGGTGTGTTCTTTGGTGGTGACGCGGTGTTTGGAGCGTCCGAAGTTTCCGAACATCCCGGGCCCACCTCCGGCGCTGCGGAGCTGGCGGAAGACGACAAACCAGATGAACGCGAAGATGAGAAGCCATGGGAGCAAATTGATGAGGACAGCCATGAGCATGCTGTCCTCTTCGACCTTGATTTCGGTTTCGGGTGATTTGCTGCGGAGGTATTGGATGAAGTCGAAGGAGGTCATTTCCTTGGGGACGGGGAGTTCGAAGAGCTTTGTGGCGTTGGGTTCCCTTCCCTGAATCTCCCTGAGTTCGCCGCGGATGGATCGTTCACGCAGGACGACGGTTTCGATCCCGCCGTTTTCGACGTGTGTGTAGAATTGGGAGAGGGTGATTTTCTCGCGCGGATCCATGCTCCGGTTGAGTAGGATGACGAGCATGAGGGCAAGCATGACGAAGAGCAGCCAGCTCATGACGCCGCGTGACATCTTCAGGTTGGGCTCCCCTGCCGGGCGTTTGCCGACCGGTTTATCTGGTTTGGGATTTTCACCATCGGACATCAAATGCTACTCCCAAGGATCGCGCGCCCGGACCGCGGGCGATGGGCGCGACGACGTTGTTTTCGGCTCGACGATTCGAGAACGGTGTCGGTGATCGATTCGATCGGTCGATGTCGCGTTCCGGGGGTTCGGTTTCCCCGCTGCCCGCCCGCGTACATCGTTCCGTGTGGTATCATAGGGCGTTTACCAGTCATTTTCCATCGCGGAGACGATTCGCTCCGCGAGCCCGTCCACACCCCGCGTCGTCCCGATTGGAAACGACTCGCCGGCGGGCGGGATGTAAGTTGTTGTAAAGACGGTGCGCGGGTGATCCTCAATGAGTTCGCCCGTTCGCAGGTCTTTCCATCGCCATCTCGCGACAATCGTGAGTCCGGTTTCCCGTGGAAGATCGGTGTCGAAATCGGTCCCCAGCGTCTGCTGTCGCACTTGGAGTATCTCGCCGCTGAGCGCCGTGTCCGCCCGCTCGCGTCGAGCAAGCCGATAGGGCGTGTCCATCTCGATCCGCTTGGCTATCGCCTCGGAGAGGGAGAATTCGATTTCCCTCCGGAAGTCCTTGGACTGGAACATCTCAACGTGTACGGACTGGATATCGTCACGAAAGGGGCGGTGCGTTGAGTATCCGCACCCGGCGCCCGCCAGCAGGAGTGATCCGGCGGCACAAAAGGCGACGAGTGGGTGGGTTCGGGCGTGCATGG
>JAJDDS010000426.1 GCA_029260195.1 Phycisphaerae bacterium | reverse complement strand
CGAGCGGCTGTCGGCTGCGCTGGACACACGCTTGACGCGGCTGTTCGATTCGTCAACGGAGGAGAAGCGCGCGTTGATGTTCCTTCGGGTGGCGCGGTCACGGGGATGGACGGCGGAGGCATTGGCGCGCTTGTGGGTTCGGGAGATGACTGCGAAAGAGAAGGTGGCGTTACTGTCCAGTTGTCGGGCGGTGGTGGAAGGATAGGTAGGGACGCAGTCGATCGACGGTCTTGGGGCCGATGCCGCGGACAGCTTCGAGGTCCTCGGGGCGTTTGAAGACAGGCGCGTCGGGAGTGGCGGAGCGGGCGTGTTGGGTTCGGTGGGCGACGATGCGTTTCGCTGTCGCTCGTCCGACTCCGGCCAGGGTCATGAGTTCGTCGACAGAGGCGGTGTTAGGATTGATGCGGGTGGCGAGCGATGAAGAGTGTCGCATGGTGTCACTTGGCGCGGGCAGGGGGACGCGCGTTTGCCGATGCGCGAGGGCGGCGCAGAACGTGACGAGCATGATGGCTGCCACGGCGGTGACGGGTGTGGCGGACGCAGCGCGGTGGGTCGTGGCGCCCGCCGGGGTCGGGTCACTCGGGTGAGACATTGGGGACGACCTCTTCGCGGAGGGCGAGAAGTTCCCTGTAGGCTTTTTTGGGTGTGAGGTCGGCGTTGACGAGCCCGCCGTTTGGCAGACTCGAGGGGGCGGAGTCTGCGAGGTTGCGCCAGGCGATGGTCTCGACGGAGGGTCTGGCGAGGGCGATCTCGCAGAAGTCCCGCAGCCATCGGGCCTGGACGTCTTCGGACCATTCGGCGTGCCAAAGGCCGCCGGATTGGGCGTCGGTGGACTGGCCAGCGTCGTCGGTTGCGACGGCGGAGGGCACTTGGGCTGCGGTGATGTGGATGGGTCTTCCGAAGGCTGCGAAGCGGTCAATGATTGCGGATATCTGGAACATGTCGCGGACGTAGTGGCCGTCGGCGCCTGCGCCGAAGATGAACTGGAGTCCGATGGCGTCGAAGCTGATGCCGCTTTGTACAGCCATGTCGACGTATAGCATGGGTGGGATGGTCCGCTGGTTTCTGGCGTAGTACTCGCCCCAGGGGGCGACGACATCGACGATGGTGGTTGATCTCGGGGCGAGTTGCCTCGTGATGGCGACCGCCATGCGGGTCAGTTCCATCAGTTGTTCGAAGTTGAAGCTCATACATCCGGACGCATGGATTCCGCTGCAGACATCCCATACCTGGATCAAGTTTCCGTATCGATTGACGACGCGCCGGATATGCTCAGCCACCAGATCCCGCACGGTTTCGAAGTCGTGTTCCCAGATTTTCAACCAGTCTGGGGCCTGGGCGGCGTCGAAGGAGACGAGACTGGAGGCCTTCATGGGGATGCGGTGTTTGGCCAGCCACTCGACCCAGGCGTCGAGCTGCTTCCAGAGGTGCTTTCGTTCGGTCGGCTCGATGGATTTCCATGAGATTGGCAGGCTGACGAAATCGAACGCCTCGGTGAGGAGGCTCTCGGCTGTTCCCACGGGCGCGTTGACGTCGACCTGACATCCGAAGACACGTCGCCCGAATCCGGCGGTTTGCCGTCGGCGTTCGAGCAGGAAAGCGGCGTGATAGCGGGTGATTTCCTCGGCGGTGCGCAGTCCGAGCCCGAGTGCCTTTTCACCGGCGGCGGAAGCTTCGGCATGTTCGTCGGCATTGAGTGCGCCGATGAGCATCTCGGTGGCACGGTGGATTTCGGCGGAGAGATGCGCAATTTCTGGGATGTCGAAAAGTCCCCACTCCTCGCGTTTGTGGTTGATGCGCATGAGCTGTCCGCGGGCGAGTTCGAGGGGGAGGATGTAGGGCTGCTTGCGTTCGAGGAGGCGGGGGGTCTCGACCAGGCAGGTGCCCGCGCCGTCGACGGGCCAAAGCAGGGCGAGACCGGCGGGGCCGGCTGCCCGTTTCGTGCAGACGATGTGCCCGTCCTCCCAGCGTATCTCGGCGCGGAGTGGGACGCCGTCGCTTCCGAAGAGGTAGGCGCTGGCGAGATCGAATCCGGAAGCGGGGTGATCGTTGTTGTTGAATGTCGCGAAGCGTAGCACGTTGAGACTCGTCAACCCGAAGGACGCAGGCCGAGTCGGTGGCAATTCACACCGGCTTGGAAACGGCGGTGCTGCGTGAGTTTTACCCCGACCGCACACGCGGCGGGATCGATTCGGCGTGGCGCGAACTCGCGCCGCCGCCGGGACATTATGGCGTCAAAGTCTGAATCCGTCGAGGCGGTCGAACTGTTGGGTCTTTCGTCGGGTGTGGCCATGCTTGGTGGCAACGGAGAATTCGTCCTTCCAGACCTCAAGTGCATTGAGCCGAGGCGGCTCGTCTGCCCGTGTTTTCGCGAGGGTGTCGTGCGAAGCAGTGGCGGGCAAGCCGCCAGTGGCCCCCGTCCCAGACGATGCCAAGAAAACTGGCCACACCCTTTTTCGTCCCCCGCGCGTGCTGAAGCCCACGGCTCGTAGCGTGGAGAGTGCCCGTTCGTGAGAACCACCGCGCGGTTTATTCAACGCAGGGGTTCAGGCGCCGTTGCGTGCGACGTTCCAATCGTGCGTGGTCCACGCGCGCTCGCGGGCGATGCCCGCCAGTTTTCGGTCGGCGTTGACCGCGTTTGGGTATTCGACCAACTCGAGCATGGGCAGATCGGCGATGCTGTCGCCGTAGGCGTAACACGTGGCGAGGTCGATCCCGCGCGTTCGTGCGTATTCCCGCACAGCCGTCGCTTTTTCATGCTCGCCGATGGGGGGGCCGTCGAGATCGCCGGTGAAGACGCCGTTGTCTTCCACGAGTGTGCGTGCGATCAGTTCGACGCGGGGGGCGTCGACGGCGACATCGGCGAAGTAGCGGACGAGGGGCTCGATCATAAACTCGACCGACCCGGTGACAAGCACGACGCGCCGGCCGGCGGCGAGATGCGTGCGGACGCAGCGGTCCGCCTGTGGGAAGAGATGCGGTTTGAGCACGCGGTCGAAGCAGTCCTGCGCAACGTCGCGGGTGTGTCGGCTATTGAGACCGCCGTAGTTCTTGTAGAAGGCGATGTTCATGCGGGACCGGCTTCGGCGGTCGAGGTAGAGGTAGTGGAGACACTTGAGATAGAACGCGGCCAGCCACAGTGCGTGGATCGCTGGCGCGAGAGCACCTCCGTGGCGATGGGCGAGGATTTTTCGGACGTGGAGGTACTGATGGACGATATGGGTGGCGACAAGCGTGCCGTCGACGTCGAAGAACGCGGCGGCTGATTCATCGGAACGGTAGTCGGGCGCATTATGCGTGGGCGGCATATTCTTTTCGCCCCATGGATTCGACCTGCCGCTGGACGGCGTCGGAGATTTCGCGGTAGGCGCGGTAGCGTGCGGCGGCGTCCAGGTCGGTGAGATTGGCGGGCGGAACGGGTTGGCCGAAGGAGACGGTCACCGCGCCGGGGCGGACAAAACGGTTTCCCTTGGGGAACAGTCCGAATGTGTTGTGGATGTAGACGGGCACGATCGGCACGTTGAGCTCGATGGCCAAGACAGCCGCGCCGATCTTGAACGGCTGGATTTCACCGGTGACCGATCGTGTTCCCTCAGGGAAGAGGAGGACGGGATGGCCTTGGGCGAGTTTCTCGCCGCAGCGTCTGAGTCCCTCGATACCGTCGGTGTTTCGATCGAAGGGGACGGTGTCACAGAGATCGCGAAAGACCATGGTTTTGAGCCGCGTGTCGAAGAAGTAGTCCTCGGCGGCCGCGATGTAGCAGTGCCGCCCGGTGGCACGCAATGGTCCGGATACGGACGCGACGACGGCTGCGGAATCGAGATGCGAGCAGTGGTTGGCGGCGAGGACGAACGCGCCGCTGTTGGGCAGGTTTTCCAGGCTGCGTGGTTTGACGCGGACGTAGCTGTTGAGCATCAACCCGACCGTACCTCGGAGCGCCCAGCGGAGAGGCAGCAAGTGCATCGGCGTGTGTCCGTTTCCGCGTGCGTCGGTGTGGCGTGCGGTGTCACGGTGGGTTCGGCTGAGCCGAAGACGC
>JAJDDS010000425.1 GCA_029260195.1 Phycisphaerae bacterium | reverse complement strand
GCCAACCTGGGGAATCGCGATCACCTTGCCACGTTCGGGCGGTTCGATGTCGCGCGGAACGGGCGAGTTACGTTGCAGCGAAAGATGCGTCCGAGCCTCGTGGTAGTAGACGAAGTAGCTCGTCAGAATTCGCCGTAGGTGGGCTTCGTTGAGCACGATGACGTGGTCGACGCACTCTCGCCTAATCGATCCGACGATGCGTTCGACGAACGGATTCTGCCATGGAGAGCGCGGAGCCGTAACGACTTCGTCAATGCCCATGTTCTTGATCCGCTTTCGGAAGGCGTGGCCGTAGATTCCATCGCGATCACGAATCAGGAATCGCGGAGCTTCTTCTTCGGGAAATGCCTCGACGACTTGCTGGGCCGTCCATTCAGCGGTCGGATGAGCCGTGACATTGAAGTGGATGACGCGTCGACGCTCATGCCGAAGGACAATGAAGGCGAAGAGGATGCGAAACGTCAACGTCGGTAACGTGAAGAAGTCGATGGCGACGATGTCGGTCAGATGATTGTCCAGAAACGTGCGCCAGCTCTGCGAGGGCGGATTACGATGCCGAACCATGTACTTGGCTACCGTCGTTTGGGAGATATCATAACCGAGCAATACAAGCTCGGAGTGAATGCGCGGCGCGCCCCAGGTTACGTTCTCGCGGCACATCTGCCGGACGAGCTCGCGGGTTTCGCGCCAAGCCTGAGGTCGACCGGACTTCCGCCGGGACTTCCATCGCCAATACAGCTTGAATCCTCTGCGGTGCCAGCCGACAACCGTGTCGGGCTGGACGATGACGAGGACGGAACGCCATTCTGCCCAGAAACGGGAGAGGCAGACCCAGAACACGCGATCGCGTATCCGGAGGCGCGGGCGTTTCGAATTGTGCTGCAGGACGGCGAGCTGTTGTCGCAGGGCGAGATTCTCGGCGGCGAGTTCGGTGCGTGTCCGCATCATCGAGCGGAGGAATGCAAACAGGTTCACGAAGGTCATGCGACTCCCTCAATTCGGTGTTTGTGACGGTTTATCGTACGCCGATCGGAGTTGGTTGGTCAACGACGCGAGCCTCGTACGGCCGAGTTCTTGGTAACGATGCTCGTGTATGTGGGGTAGCCTGGACTTCGCTAAGACGTTATCAGCATGACGGTCGGGCCAAGTGCCGAGTCTTTGGCTACGCCGCGCGAAATCGGTTAGTCTGAACTGTGATGTCCAACCCGAAGATATTTGTCATCGCAGGTCCAAACGGAGCCGGCAAATCGACCGGTACCGCCACAATTCTGCCCAAGCGATTCCCGACCGAGCGGTTTCTCAACGCCGACGATATCGCCAGGGCTCTCGCCACCGACTCGCGCATCGACGCCGGCCGTGTCATGGTCCGTCGGATGCGCGAGCTTCGCGAACGCCGCGAAACGTTCGCCTTTGAAACGACTCTCGCCGGGAAGACCCATGTCCGGTTTCTAGGTGAGGCGCGAGATGCGGGCTACCTAATCCACTTGGCATACATTTGGCTGTCGAGCGTAGAGCTCGCGAAGAGGCGGGTATCCGTCCGTGTTCGACGAGGCGGCCACGACATCCCTCCTGCCGATATTGAGCGCCGCTACCGGCGCGGACTTGGGAATCTCTTTCGCCTCTATTTCCCGCTGGCAAATCGGTGGGCATTATGCGATAATTCAGGTAGAGAATTGGTCCTCGTGGCACGGGGCCGCGTGGGCGAAGTTCCGACCGTTTACGATCGGGCACGATTCGATAGGATTAGAGATGCGGCCAAACGAGACTGAGGAACGAGTCCTCGACAAACAGCTCGACGAAATATGTGAGGGCCTCCAGGAGGCCGTCGATCGCGAAGTCGCGACGCTTCAACGTGAAGGCCTGCCAATCTACGTTGCTGAAAACGGCCGCGTCGTCGACCTTCAAGAACGGAACCCGCGCGAATGATCGAATCGTATTGTACCGTCGTTACCAGAATCACGATGCTCGTTGTCAACAAACGACATACGGATTGACGCCGTCCATGGCTCCGCCGCGCGTTCGAACTGTTATTTGGGGGGTCTTGGGACCAGGATGGAGTAAATATAGGGGGATAAGGGGTCGGGAGTCTTTGTTTGTTGATGGAGGGTGTTCGCGAGGGTGACGAGCATGCCTTCTCGTTCGACGCCCGCGCGATGCGTCAGCCGCGCGCTGCGGGCGGAGAGGAGGGCGAGTTCGTAGTTTCTGGGACAAATGGCGCTGTCGGGCGTGTCGATGTGGGGGTGCCTGTTTTCGCAGGCGTGGATGAGACGTTGGTCGTAGGCGTCGGTGTGGGTTCGTGTGAGGGCGATGGGATCGAGTGGCTTGAGTGTCAGGCGGTGGCACTGGTCGACGAAGTCGCGATCGGTGAGCGTTTCTGTGATCCGGCGGAGGCGTTCCGGGCGTTCGGGGTGTCCCCGACCGGTGAAGTGGTCCGGGAAGATGTCGTCGAGGATGAGTCCGATTCTTGCCATCGTTCGCGCCGCGCGGGTTCGCGTAGCCTACGGGGAACGGCGGCGGAAATCCAAACGCCCTTGACGCCCGCGGATTGTCATCCGCGGACGTGGGGGCGACCTGTTTGGCGGAGTTTCGTTACGGTTGGGGGCTGTTGAGGAACTGGGAGGCCCACGGTTCCGTGAGTGGTGGGACTCCGTTGATGAGGCGTTTGAGAGTGAGCAGATCGAGCGGGTTGAAGACGCCGTCGCGGTTGATGTCGGTGAGGTCCTCGGGCAGTCCGTCGGCCGGTCGGTACTCGTCGGGGGAGTTGACCAGTTGTTTGAATCTGAGCAAGTCAAGCGGGTTGACGTTTCCGCTCTGGTTGATGTCGCAGGGCAGGAACCCGACATCGACGCGGTCTGAATCGCTGATGCCCTGCTCGGCCGCGCCGGAGGCGACGATGGGGACGCCGCCGGCGTTGCAGACGTCGGCGATGATGGTGGTCCACTCTCGGAGGGTGATGGGGGCGTCCCATTGGACGCGGAAGTAGACGCTGTGCCGCGGGTTGGCGTTTTCGACGACGGTGAGCGCCGGGGGCGAGCCGTCGCCGGTTTCGACGAGTGTGAAGTTGTCCAAATCAACGTCGGAACCATCGCAGTCGAAGACATTGTCACTGAATCGGACATACGCCTCGGTCAAACCCTGCGTTTCGGGCGGGGCGGGAGGGAAGGCGATGTTGGTTCGGGGGTCGATGTAGCCGCTGTAGGGCCGAGTCTGTCCGGGCCAACCGCGTTGGTGCATGACTTGCGGCGGGGCGTTCTGTGGGCCGCGGCCGTACTGGGTGACGAAACTGACGTCGTGGGGTTCGCCGACGGGCAGGCGCAGCTCGACCTGCATGCCGATGGACACATCGCCCATGGACGGAGGCGACTCGCCGGGAGCGTCGTGGCCGACGCTGGGGATGTAGTTCTTCCAGCAGTTGGGCGCGCCGTAGTTGTTCCAGACTTGGAAGTCGGTTCCGGAGCCGCCTGGTGGGGGACAACTGCTTGCGGGGTAGTGCGGGTTGGGGGGTGGTGGGACGGTCTGCTTGCCGGTGAAGTACACGACGTCGACGGTGGCTGGGTCGAGCCACATGTCGTCGGCGGTGCGCAGCGTGAGATCGGCGGTGACCAGTTCGTCGTCACGGGCGAAGATCTGTGGACGGACGAACTCAGCGAAATCGACGCCGACGACATCATCCGTATGGAAGGGTCCACCACCGCCCCAGGGCATGTCCATGTCGGTGTGTTTGACGGTGATGAGCTCGATCGTTTCGGAGCCCGTGTTGGTGATGACGTATTGCTGTGCGAGGGCGGCAGTGGCGGCGCCGTCGGGTCCGGTGGGGAGGGCGCTGACCGTCTGCGTCAATTCGACGTCAAACGCAACGCCGGGGCCGATGCAGAAGAAGGCGCTGTCGGTCGCAGTGGGGAGGTTGTTGATGGAGTTGGGCCGCGTGACGACGCAGTTGATGTTCCCGTCGTCGTACGTGGCGGCGATACCGCTGTGGGCGGATGCGACGCCGCGGTGTGTGCCGTCGCCGGTCTCGCTGGGGTCGATGTAGAAGAAGATGGCGGTGGAGAAGGTCACGAAGTTTTCGGGCAATTCGCCGTGGATGGGGTCGGCGGAGGGGTCGAAGTTGTCCAGCCACTGCGGTCCGCCCTGGAAGGCGTCACCGAAAGAACCGAAGTCGTCGACGGTGACTCCGAGTGAGCCGTCGCCGGTGATTTCGTTCCAGAGGGGGACGGGGCCGGCGAGCGCAGGCGCGGCGACTGTTGCCGATACGAGTGCGAAGCACTGGGCGAATCGGAGCAATTTCTTCCCTGCTCGGCAAGATTCCTCGCTGCGCTCGGAATGACAGCGCTCAACGTTGTTGGGTCTATGTCGCACTGGAGACGCGAACGGGGCAATCAGGCTGGGGCGACGTGCGCGCATGGAGTGTTGGCGCTCGACGATCGGGGAGTGTTTCATATGTCAGTCCTCTCCATTTTAGCTTAACGATCTGACAAAACCGACCTCCGTTGACTGCGGTCCGCTCCCTTACGGTCGCGGCTCTGTTCGGCCGCGCGGGTTCTGTGAACCGACGCGTTTGGGTATTGTGGATCGCGTTCGTTCATTGCACGCCATTCGAGGGCTGTTTCCGATCGCTATGGCTGAGGGTTATTGAGCGACTCTCCTGCCCAGGGCTGTGTGGCGGGTGGAATGCCGTTGATGAGCTGTTTGAATGCCAGCAGATCCAACGGGTTCACGGTGTTGTCGCGGTTGATGTCGAGACGATCTTCGAAAGTGCCCAGCACGGGCGCGGCGATGCCGTTGACGAACTGCTTGAACGTCAACAGATCGAGCGGGTTGACGGTGCCGTTTTGGTCGATGTCGGCTGGGAGTGCGGCAAAGTCGACGCGATCGGATTCGTTGACGCCCGGTCCCTGGTCACCGCCGAAGAGGATCGGGAGGCCATTGAAGTTGATGACGTTGGCGACCAATCCGCTCCACTCCTGGAGGGTGATCTGCCGGTCCCATTGGACGCGGAAGTAAACGCCGTGGGGTGGGTTGGCGTCGTCGACGGCGATGATGCTCGGCGCGGGGCTACCGCCGGTCTCGGACATGGAGAGGTTTCCGGCGTTGACATCGCCGCCGTTGAAATCGACGACGTTGTCGCTGAAACGAATGAAGGCTTCGGTGAGTCCTCGGGGGTCGGGCGGGAGCGGGGGGAAGGCAACGTCCGTGCGGGGATCGACGTATGCGCTGTGGGGTCGTGTTTGCCCAGCCCAGCCGCGTTCGTGCATGATTTGGGGTGGGGCGTCCCGTGGTCCTCTGCCATACTGCTGGACGAAGGTGACGTCGTGTGGGTCATCGACGGAGAGGCGGAACTCGACCTGCATGCCGATGAAAGCGTCGCCATCCAAAGAGGGTGACTCGCCGGGCACATTGTGACCGACGCCGGGGACGTGGTTCTTCCAGCAGTTGGGCGCGCCGAAGTTATCCCAGACTTGGAAGTCGGTTCCGTAGTCGTACGTGGGGCAGCCGCTCGGCGGATAGTACGGGTTGGGGGGCGGCGTGATTCCCTGTTTGCCTGCGTAGAAGACGGAATCGAGCGTGCCTGGATCGAGCCACATGTCAACGGCGGTGCGCAGTGTGAGGTAGGAGGTGACCAGCCCATCGTCGCGGGCGAAGACCTGGGGACGGACGAACTCGGCGAAATCGGCGCCCACGAGATCGTCGAGATGAAACGTCCCACCGCCCCAGGGCATGTCCATATCGATGTGTTTGGTCAGGATGAGTTCGAGCGGGTTGTCGCCGACGTTGGTGACGGCATAGTTCTGTTCGAGGGCGGCGGTGGCGCCGTCGGGTCCGGTTGGGAGGGCGCTGACCGTTTGTATCAACTCCACGTCAAACGCAACGCCGGGGCCGGTGCAGGAGAAGGTGCTGTCGGTCGACGTGGGGAGGTTGTCGGTGGAGTTTGGCTGGGTGATGACACAGTGGATGTTTCCGTCGTCGTAGGTGGCGAGGAGTCCCTGGTGTGTGGTGGCGACGCCGCGGTGTGTGCCGTTGCCGATCTCGCTGGGATCGATGAAGAAAAAGACGTGATCGGCGAACACCACGAACTCCTCGGGCAACTCGCCCTGGATGGGGTCGGCGGAGGGGTCGAAGAAGTCCAGCCATGCCTGTCCACCGGCGAACGTGTCGGCGTGTGAGCCGAAGTCGTCAACCGTGACGGTGAGTGATCCGTCGCCGGTGACTTGATTCCAGAGGGTCACGAGGTTGGCGAGGAAGGCGGTGGCGACGATGGGGTCCGACCATTCGCCGTCGGCGGTGGGGCCGAAGTTGAAATCGCACTGCGCGGGGGGTTGTTGCTGGGCGGCGTGGAGAACGATGGACAACGGGGGGATCTCGATGCCGGTGACGGGGTCGGTGGCGGGGTCGGGACCGTTGGGGTTGATGGTGACGGATCCTGACACCGAGTCGCCCCCGTCGATGGGATCGCCGCCGGTGAACCTGTAGAGGGAGTGTCCGTTGGTGTCACTGGCGCAGAGTTCGGCGGTCCATCCGTCGGGCGGGGTCATCTGGACGCACGGCCCGTCGCCCCCGGTGCCGGTCTCTATGTCCACGTAGAAGGTCTCGATGTCGACGAACGGCTCGCCGGGGACGTTGGGGTTGTCGTTGGTGATTGTCCAGAGGAACTGGCTACAGCCGGTGGCGGGGTCGTACTGCGTGGGTTCGGCGGTGAAGAGCGGTGGAGCCTGGGTGACCGGTGGTGGTCTGAAGCCGTAGAGGGTGTGGAAGCTGAATTCGTAGGGGACGCCGGGTTCGAGACTGGCTTCGACTTGCAGACCCATGAATGAGTCGCCTTGGAGTTGGGGCGAGATACCCGGAACGTCATGCCCGACGCCTGGTACGTTGTTTTTCCAGCAGTTGGGGACACCAAAGTTATCCCAGATTTGGAAGTCCGTGCCATACTCGTACGGAGGGCACGCGCCGCCGGGGTAATCGGGGCTCTCGCTGGCCGCCATTGTTTGCTTTCCGCAGTAGTACACAAAGTCCACCGAGCTGGGCACATCATCGGGGAGGTCGGGGTCGTGGTTATCACGGGTGCGGAGGACGAGCGCCTCAACGGAAAAGTTGGCAGCGAGGGTGTACACCTGCGGGCGGTCCAACTCGGCGAAATCCGCGCCGAGGAGATCGTCGCATCCGAAGGTTCCGCAATCATCGTCGAGGAACAGATCCTGATCGAGGTTCTTGACGATGATGAGTTCGACGGGATCGGTGGACACGTTGGTCATGATGTAGGTTTGCTCGAGCGCGACGCGGACTTCGCCGTTGGGGCCGCCTTGTACTTCGGAGACGCGCTGGGTGAGCGAGAAGTGCAGATCGACGCCGGGGCCGGTGACGGTGAATTGGCTGGCGCAGGTGGCTGGATCGATCAGCGCGTTGGGGGCGGTGACGGCGCCGGTGAGGTTTCCATCGTCATAAAAGTTGAGCAGTAGCGGGTGTGTGGAAAGGACGCCGCGGTGGGTTCCGTTACCGATGGGCGTCGGGTCGATGAACGCGAACAAATGAGCCACGTGGGTGAGGGGACCGACCAGCGGATCGCCACTGATCGGGTCGAGGCCGAGGTCGACGGTATCGAGCCAACCGAGGGCGACGCCGAAGGAGCCGTAGTCGTCGGTGGTGATCGTGAGCGAGCCGGGTCCGTCGATGCCGTTCCAGATGGTGATGGGGTGCGCCCTGGCACTTGGGAGCGCGAGCGTGTTGATGAGTATGGCGAGGGCGAACATTCCGAGGGTCGCGCGGCGCCGCCTGACTGACGGATTGGAGGTGAACGGGTTCATGATCCTATCTCCATTGCGTTGGTGGGTTGCATCCTGATGGGCCTCGCTCTTGTGAGGGCGAGTGTGGCGGCGATGGCAAACGCCGCGGTGAGGATGGCTTTGGCCCAGGCATCTAATGGTGGCACTGGGAGGAAGGCCGTGGCGATGACGGAACCGGACCATCCGCCGTCGCGGGTGGGTCCGAAGTTGAAGTTGCATTGAGCGTCTTCCTGGTCTTGGGCGCCGTACAGGACGACGGAGAGCGGCGGCACTTCGATGAGCGTCGCGGGGTTTGTCGTGGCGTCGAGGCCATTGGTCTTGATGCTCAAGCGTCCGTGGACCTCTCCTCCCAGATCGAGCGCGTTGTCCGGATCGTCGACGCTGAACCGGTAGAGCGCATGCCCGTTCGTGAACCCGGCGCAGAGTTCGGCGGTCCAGCCATCGGGCGAGATCATCTCCGTGCAAGGTGCGGCTCCTCCGTCGCCGGATTCGACATCGATGTAGAAGGTGTCAATCTCGACGAAGTCTTCGCCGGGGACGACGGGGTTGATATTGGTTAGGGTCCAGAGGAATTCGCCGCAGGCGGTATCGGTGTTGTATTGAATGGTCCGCGTTTCGAGGCGTGGGGGGATACGGTGGGGTTGTTGCGGCGGGCGCAGACCGTATACCGTCGTGAATAACAGTTGATACGGTTGACCGAAGCCGGGTTGCATCTCGACCTGCAATCCGATGGCTGCGTCGCCCTGTGTGGGGGGCGATGTTCCGGGAACGTCGTGCCCGGCGCCGGGGATAAAGTTCTTCCAGCAGTTGGGCGCTCCATAATTATCCCAGACCTGAAAGTCCGTCCCGTAGTCGTACGTCGGGCAACTCCCGCCGGGATAACCGGGATTGGGCGGCGGCGTGAAGCCTTGCTTCTCGACGTAGTAGACCGAGTCGACCGTTCTCGGGTCAAGCCACGGATCCTGCGTCGTGCGCAACACGAGCGTCGCGGTCTGCACATCTTCGTCCTTCGCGAAGACCTGGGGACGGTCGAGCTCGGCGAAATCGACGCCGACGAGATCATTCAGGTTAAAGCCCCCTCCGCCGCTCCAGGGCGTGTCCATGTCAATGTGTTTGACCACGATGAGTTCGAGCGCTCCGACGCCGGCGTTTGTGATAGAGTAGCTCTGTTCGAGCGCCGCGGCGGCGCCACCGTTGGGTCCGGGATCCAGCAGACTGACCGATTGCGTTAACTGTGCTTCGAACTCCACGTTCGGACCGGTGCAGAGAAAGGCGCTGTCCGTGGACGTTGGGAGGTTGTCGGTGGAGTTTGCCCGGGTGACGGTGCAGATGATGTTTCCGTCGCCGTAGATGGTGCTGATGCCGAGGTGGGCGCTGGCGACGCCCTGGTGTGTGCCGTCCCCGATCTCGCTGGGGTCAACGTAAAAGAAGACGGCGGTGGCGAAGGTGACGGCCTGTTCGGGGAGATCGCCGGCGACGGGGTCGGGGCTGGGGTCGAAGAGGTCGAGCCATTGGTCGCCGCCTTGGAAGGCATCGCCGAACGACCCGAAGTCGTCGAGGGTGACGGTCAGTGATCCGTTGCCGTCCACTTCGTTCCAGAGGGTGACGGGACCCGCCAGGGAGGACGCGGGGATCAGGACACAGACGATCGACACGAACAGATCGGGAGAAATGGGACCGCGAGAGCGCGCGTGGACGCGGGGGGGTGCGTGCATGACCGTGCCTCCTCGGTTTGTGCGTTCGACGTGCGTGCGGCGCAACAACCACGTTGTCGCCACAACAAAGCATATCAGCGCGGCGGGGTGTGAGACAAGATTTGAACTATCAATTGAGAGGGGTTTATTGGGGGGTGGACGGAGCGAAGTGTGGGATTGCGGGGCGGTGGTGGGTATGGTCGTCCGACCAGCGGGTCTGATGCGACAGGAGACGAAGGTCGGATTGCTGTGGCAGGGACGAGTGTTCTCGTCCGGCCCGGGGGGTCGGCGGACACAGAAGAAGGGGGCGGGGCTTGGTTGGCTGCGTCGCGCATTTTGACGACGGCGAAGAGGATGGTGGTCACGAGGATCAACAATGCAGCGATGATCCAGGACACTCTGACAGAGCCGACGCGGGAGGTGTCGTCGCCGAATGTGTCGGGGCGTTTGGCGGATCGGGCCAGTTCGGCTAATCGCTTCAGCTCGGGGGATTCGGGGATCGCGAGGGTGTTGTCGGGGGGCGCGGGTGCCGGCGCTGGGAGGTCGCTGAGGTCGCCGAGGCGTGCGGCGCAGGCGGGACAGTTGATCTGATCGGGAGTGACAGAGGACTGACACTTCCAGCAGAGGCCCAGGTACTTGCAGAGGCCTGGGGTGTCGCCCGCGTAGCGCCACTGGTGGTCGGTGGTCGGCCCCTGAACGATGGTGTGGCGGGTGAGGACGCCGCGTCTGATCTGGCGGAGGAGTCGTTCGCAGGTGACGCCGGGAAAAGGGCGAACGTGCTCGAGAACGTACCAGGGGCCGGCGTGGGCACGCATACGCTGGATCATCTCTTCGGAGAGATTCTCGCCGCAGGCGCCGCAGCTGGTGGCGGTCCGACGGACGAGCTGGCCGCAGGAGACGCAGGGGCGGGAGTCGCCGTGCCAGGCGTTGACGGCGAGTTGGCTCAGCGGACCGAATCCGCTACGAGCGGCGATCTCGACGGCGCTGTCGCCCGGAGGGAGTGTATTGCCGGGTTGGTCGGGGGTGTCGGTCAATGCGGCGGCTCCGGCGGGAAAGAATTCAGAATGGCGAATAGCGAATGCAGAATGCCATCAGCCGTCGATTCCCCCGTTCCTTGCTGATGGCTGACAGCCTTCTTCCTTCGCTATTCGACATTCTCAGTTCTCCCACTATTCGTGGAGTTGCAGAAAGTCCTTGAGGTTGTCGTCGTAGACATCCTGGGCGCGGGGGTCAGCCAACGGAAGTCCGAGTTCGTTGATGACCTTAGTGCCCATACCGACCCACTCCCGCCAGCAGTCGGTGCAGATGCGTGCCAAGATCTTCTCGCCGAGCTCACCCTTGAACGGCCGGTTGGGGAGTCTGTTTCCGGGTCTTCCGCAGCGGGTGCAGCGGAAAGCACCGGTGGCGGCGCCGGTGGGCGCGGGCTGAGATGTCGCGGCTGCGGCGACTTCGGGGACGGGC
>JAJDDS010000424.1 GCA_029260195.1 Phycisphaerae bacterium | reverse complement strand
GGCGCGCGGCGCGGGCGATCGATCGGTCACTTCTCATTTCTGATTCGCTGTTTCAGTTGAAAGGCCTCGTGGGCGCCGGCGTGGTGGCTTGGTTCGCCCGCGGCGCGCAGGCTCGGGGTGACCGCGTAGCGATTGGCCTTGTCCGGCGTGAAGCACGCAGCCGACCGGTTGTGGCAGGCGCCGCAGGTTTCCGATGTGACGGGTTTGAGACCTCGTTCGTGCAGTTCGTTGACGTCGTAGCGTCGTTTGGTGTGACGAACGTCGCGCATGACCTCGATGAACCGGCTACCGGGTCCGTGGCAGGATTCGCAACCGACGCCTTGTCGGGACGCCGCGAACCGCTGGGCTTCGTCATCGTTGAGATCGGGCACGAAGTAGCCCTGTGGTCCGTTGTAGCCGACTGTGTGGCAGGGGAGACAGTTCTTGTCGCGGCGATAGTCCTGGTCGGCGGCGAGATTGGCGGCGCGTTTGTGGTCCGGGCTGATGCCGGGTTTGAGGGCGTCCCAGGAACGTCCCTTGGGTGAGTCGAGCAGGGATTCATGCCACTGTCGATGGCACATGCGGCATTTCTTGGAACCAACGTAGGTGGCGCGATGATCGTCGGAATCGTGATTGGGCAGGCGTTCTTGTTTGACCGGTGGATTCGGGGACGCGTCGGGGTCAGCTTGAACGAGCGCTGCGGTGATGAGGGCGCAGACGCACGCGGCGATGAACGTCGCGCATCGGGTGGACGGTCGACGGGCGTAACGCCTGCGACCAGACAGGAGCGGTGCGGCGAGGAGGGCGACGACTATGAACCCCATCGCTCCGCACGGCGCGGCGCCGGACGGGGGCGCTTCGGGCAGGGGTTGGTCAATGGCTGACTCGTCCGCCATGGCGCCGCCGTCATCGTCGATCATGTCATCCGGCGCTTCGTTGCCAATGTCGGGATCGGGGCCGGGCGGAGGCGTGAGTGCGGTCGCGACGTTTTGTCCGACGGCGAAGACGCCGAGTCCGTCGCGGACAGCCCAGTAGGTCACGTACATCGCGCCGACCGGGCGGTATCCGTAATCACCGGAGACTTGGGTGGGCTCGGATTGCCCGACGAAATTGTCACCGGCGACGATCCAAACGGGAGGAGTCGCCTCGGCGTCGAGGGCGTGAAGGTCAGCTTGTTCGGGAGCGACGCCGATCTCAGTCAGCGCGGTCCGTAGTAGGGTGAGCTCGACGGTGGAGACGATCGTGCCCCCGTCGGCAGCGGCAGTGACATCGAGTGTCACCCCCAAAGCACGGCGGTCGTGAAACCCGCGGTAGGTCTGGGTGTTTTCGCCGCCCGGAGGACCGTCGCGGTTGATCAGGTGGGCGGTCAGTTCGGTTCCGCCGGTCCCCTGGGCCACCACGAACGCCCGCGCGACATCGGCGACCGCGACAGAGGCAGCCACCTGTCCACCGGCGCCTATGACGACCGTTGCGGTTCCTGGTGAGGACATCGGCGCCGGCGCATCGTCGTCGTCGGCGGGTGGGTCCGGCGGATCCTGTCCGTCGTCGTCGGGATCGTCGGGCGGTGGTTCGTTTTGGGTGCCGTCGGTGGGGTCACAGGCGTCGCCGATCCCGTCGTTATCGACGTCAGACTGGCCGGCATTCGCGACCGCGGGGCAGTTATCCGGTCCGTCGAGGACTCCATCGCCGTCGTCATCTGTGTCGCAGTCATCGCCACTACCGTCGGCGTCAGTGTCGATCTGGTCTTCGTTCGCGGCGGTCGGGCAATTGTCACAGGCGTCGCCGTGGGAGTCGTCGTCCGCGTTGGCTTGGTCGGCGTTCGTCGCGCTGGGACAGTTGTCGCATGCGTCCCCGAGATCGTCTCCGTCCGAGTTCTGCTGTCCGGGGTTGGAGTCGTTGGGACAGTTGTCCTTGTCATCGTCGGCGCCGTCGCCGTCGGCGTCGCTCGCGGGCGGTGTGTAGTCGATAGTCAGGCTGGGCCGGTGCGTTGGGTCCGAATGCTCGCGGCTGTCGAAACGCTTGGATGTGACGGCTGCTGATTCGTCCCCGATGACGATCCATCCGAAGTTGGACGCCGGGATGTCGAGCCAGTCCTGCGCGTGGGCGACGAGGTCGGCATTGGTCGTCCACGTGTAGGCGCCAACGCCGTCGATGGAGGTGGTGGCGCTGGCTTGTGTGTCAAAGTCGCCACCGGGGGTGACCCAGAGGTCGGCGTCGTAAAACGTATGAATCCACGTCGCGTCGCCGCTGGCGGCCGGTCCGCCCGCGCCACCTCCGCCGCCACCGCCTGACGCGGTCGAAGTTCCTTCCCCCCAGTCGGACGCGAGCCGGTGGAGGGCGACCGTCCGCGGGCCGGCATTTGATTTGGACATGTACATCGTGAGTTCCACCGTGTTGATCGTGGCGCCCGCGGGGACGCTACTCGCGATGTCGAAGGCGAGCACCGCGCGGCGGGCACTCGACGTCGCGGTGGTCCCGACGAAGATGTTCTCGCCCGCACCGTTACTGACGTCGCCCGCGGCGCTCAGGTACAGCGTGTTGTCCGCGCTGGGTCCGAGCATCACGGTCTCGCCGCATACCGGCTTGATGCCGGCGCGCGCCGCGACCACGAAGGCTAGGATGTAAGCGGTTTTGGCCATGGTCCTACTGCCCGGTGAACGCCGCTTGGAACTGGCCGAAGTCCACGAGATCAACGTCGCCGTCGCCGTCGAGATCGAAGGCCGCGCACTCATTGGGTTGAGTCGTGATCGTCCCCTCCATTCCGAATCCGACGTGAATGACGCAGAAGTAAGGATAGGCGTTGCCCGGCATCGGATTCGCATCCAGAAACGCCTGGTCGAACGTCACATCATACGTAGTGCCATCGACGTCCGTGGGGTCGCCGGATCGGAAGTTCCCATCGTGATCGCTGTCGACGCCGCTCTCGACGTTGTGGAAGCCGTCGATCCAGGTCCAGTGGACGGTGTCGCCAATCTCGATCCCCAGCTCCGCCGGCGAAAACGAAAATCCCGGGCCAACGGAAACGTCGTGGGTCGCGGCGCCGTTCGCGTCGAACGGCGCGCCAGGCCCGGAGACGCATGTGAAGAACTGCTGATAGTCGACAAGATCGACGTCCCCGTCGTCGTCACCATCGCCGGCGACGGGGACCGCGACGGTGACGGTCCCGGTCATGCCGAACCCGACGTGTACGATGCAGTAGTACGGGTACACGTCGCCAGGCATGGGGTGCGCGTCGAGGTATGCCGGGTCGAAGGTCACCTCGAATGTCGTTCCGTCGACGTCGGTCGGATCGCCGGAACGGAAGTTGCCGTCATGATTGCTGTCGACCCCGCTTTCAACGTTGTGGAACCCGTCGATCCACGTCCAGCGGACCGTGTCGCCGACGTCGATGGACAATTCGTCAGACGTGAAGACGATCCCCGGGCCGACGTCGACCATGTGCGTGGTCTGAGCGCCGGCTGCCGTGGCGACGATCGCGACGGCGATGGCTGCGAGGACTTGACGATCATTGTACATTGCGGGCTCCATGTGGATAGATCGTGTTGGCTCGAACGACTTTCGTTCTGGACTCAAGCGTATATGTTGTCGGTGTCGGTGCGGATTGCGGGGAAACGGGAATTCCGGCGTGGAATGTTCCCGCGGGCGCGGATTGAAGGACGAGTCGATGATGGCAAGTGGAGTCAAAACGCGTGTGTGCCATCGTCGCACGGGTCTGCGATCGAGGCGAAGCTGTCGTCTGGCCGCGATCTGGTGCGCGATGTTGGGAATGGCGTTCGTTGGCTGCGCGCAGCCGCGAGGGGCGTTGTTCAAGTTGGGCGGATCGGCGCGGGTTTGGCCTCGGGCGCCCGAGGCGGCGCGGATCAAGTGGGTTGGCGCGCTGGGCGGCAGTGATGATTTGAACGCGGGGATCCCGGCGCGCGAAGCCTGGGCGGCGGCGTTTCGCGGTCCGCGCCCGCCGATTCGATTCAGCGGGCCACACTCTATCGCGATCAGTGAAGGTGGATTGCTCGCCGTGGCAGACGGGGCTGCGGCGTCGGTGCATGTCGTTGATCTCGACGAACGCACGCACCGCGTGATCTCGGGCTGGGGAGAGGAGCGATTCGACGTTCCGATCGGAGTGGCATGGGTCGGTCACCGGTTGTTCGTCACGGACGCGAAACGGCACGAGGTGATCGAGTTGGATATCGAGGGGAACTTCCGCGGCCGGTTCGGGCGGGATCATCTGACGCGTCCGGTCGGCATCACGCATGTTCCGGCGTCGGATCGCCTTTGCGTGGTGGACGGCGGCGGGCATTGCCTGCGGATGTTCGACACCGCCGGTACGCTGACCAACACGTTGGGGGAGCGCGGATCGACGCCGGGGGCATTCAACTTCCCGTCGCATGTCTGCTGCGCCGGCGATCGATTGATCGTATCGGATAGCGGGAACTTCCGTGTGCAACTGCTCGATCTGCGCGGCGCGCCACTGGGGATGATCGGGCGGAAGGGTGACGGCGCGGGTGATCTGTCGCTTCCGAAAGGGGTAGCCGTCGACAGCGCGGGACACATCTACGTCGTGGACGCGCATTTCGAGAACGTGCAGGTGTTCGATGATTCGGGGCGATTGCTCATGTCGTTCGGGCAGGAAGGGCGGGGGGACGGGGAGTTTTGGCTTCCCGCCGGTATCGCGATCGACGGGAACGACCGCATCTGGGTCGCGGATTCGGGCAATCGTCGAGTGCAGGCGTTTCAGCCGATCCGGGATGAGGAGTAGAATTCTCGGGACGCCTCAGTTGTTATCTGCCGGCGCGCACGCGCGACGTCGATCGTCATGCTGAGCGAAGCGAAGCATCTTGCCCCGTCTGTGGA
>JAJDDS010000423.1 GCA_029260195.1 Phycisphaerae bacterium | reverse complement strand
GTCGTACCGGTTGTCAAGCTCATCGGGGTCCCGCACGAGGTCGTAGTACTCCGGCTCCGGAGCGAGGACGTACTTGTCCCGGTGACGCCGCAGCCCAAACAGTGGAGCCCAATGGTGGTCCAGATATGTCCGCATCGTCTCCATGTAGATCGCGCGATCCCCTTGCGCCCTACAGTCCAAGAGGCTCACACCGTCGTACGTCGTATCGGACTCGATTCCGAGGAGATCCAGAACAGTTGGATACACATCCGTGATACCCACCACGACGTCGTCCACGAGGTAACCTCCGCCGTCGATACCGGGAGCCCACAGGATGAGCGGCACCTGCTGGGTGGCATCGTAAATCGCCCGCGAGTGACCGGCCTCGTGATGCTCACCGAGACTTTCACCGTGGTCACCAACGACGACCATCACCGTACGCTTGAGACCCGCCCCCTGACTCAACGCCTTCACGAGGCGGCCGATTTGGGCATCCATGTATGCGATCTCGCCGTCGTACGGATTCGCGGCAAACATCGTCGCGTACGGCGCCGGGGGTTTGTAGCTGAGGTGTGGATCGAAGTAGTGGACCCAAAGGAAGAAGGGCCGTTCCGTCTGCCGGTCCTTCAGCCAGCGTAACGCCGCGTCCGTCACCGCGCCGCCCGTCCGCTGAACGACGGCGTTGCCGGCGATCGCCCCGACACGATCATCGTAAAACTCGAATCCCTGATTCAACCCGTAGCGCGCGTCCAACACAAACGCCGACACAAACGCCGCGGTCTCGTACCCACGCCCGCTCAAGGATTCCGCAAGCGTTACGTGACGGGCGTCGAGACGGTATAGCCCATTGCTGCGCACACCGTGATTCGGCGGATTCAATCCGGTGAAGATCGAAGCGTGCGCCGGCAAGGTCATGGGCACGCAAGAAACCGCGTCCGCGAAACGCACGCCCTCAGACGCCAATCGGTCCAGAACCGGCGTCGCGGCGCTCCGATGCCCATAGCAGCCCAACCGATCCGCCCGGGTCGTGTCCAGCGTGACAACCACCACGTTGAAGCCCGCAGCAGAACCCGTCGTCCAGCTCCGCTCGAAGTCACCTCGCGTCGCCTTCGAACCGGACCACGCGAAGTAGCCGGCAGCGCATACCCCAATGCCCAAGGCAACGAGAGGCACCAAGCGCCGCCTCTGAATCACCGGCGCCGGCCGCTCACGCCGCGCGTCCGCCACTTTTCGCGATTTCGATTTCCGGGTCATCGTCTCCCTTTATCATGGGGGTTGGTACCACAGCAACCTGCTTGACTCGGCGTTTCCACGCCACCGAGCACTCGAGTGCGTCGAACGTACACCGGCTGTCCGGCTTCAGCGATCGCGGCGCGTCTCCACGTGTGCCTCACCCGGCAGTTCGGTCCGCCCGGCGAACCGAGTTTCGAATCGGCGGCCGACGCCCGTTACCGGTTGTCCGGCTCCTTCCCGCAACTCGTGTACCTGTCCGCCGACAAACGCTCCGAACCGCTCCTCCGCGCCACCCGCCCAGCGCACACGGACTTGAGCGACACGGTCAACGGTGCCAAGACCGAAGTGGACTCGGGGGTCGTTGCTCACGCAGTAGCTGAAGGCGGTCTGCACCTGGCGGAACTGACGCCGTTGGCCGGCTTCGATCTCCACGACGGCTCCAACCGCGTCGATGCCCCACTTGTTCCGTACCCGGAACATTATCCACGCGCCGCGCGATCCGGCCACATTCCGAAGCAATCGCACCGGTCCGCCCAGTTCAACCACGACCACATCGACATCTCCGTCGTTGTCCACGTCGCCGAACGCGGTGCCTCGGCTGTTTCCGATCAGGGGCTCCCTCGTGCCCCCCGACGGTGATACGGGCACAAACCGACCATCGCTCCGTCCGGCGAACAGCAGATTCGGCTCGGCGTACGGATCGCTCGGAACCCACGTGATCGCCTGTCGACTGACCCCGCCGTTCGCGATGTACAGATCAAGCGCTTGGTCATGATCGAAGTCCGCGAACCCCGTACCGAACCCCGTGTACGGGACGCTCACCATCGACAGCCCGACTGTCGCCGTCGCGTCGTCAAAGAAACCTCCGTCGTTGACGTAGAGCGTATTCGTCTCATTATGCAGATGGGTCATGAACAGATCCAGGTCGCCGTCGTTGTCGATGTCGACGCTGGTCGCCCCCATCCCAGCCTCGGCCGCGCCCTGCATGTTCACCGAGCATCCGGACAGCAACGCCTCATTCGTGAACCCGCCGTTCCCATCGTTGATCCAGAGTTGGTTCGGATTGGCGTCATTGGCCACATAGAAGTCCATTCGGCCGTCTGAGTTGAAGTCGCCGTGACAGATCCCCAAGCCGTTGCCGAAGGCTTGCCACATACCCGCCGCTTGACTGACTTCCACGAAAGTCCCGTCGCCCTCATTCCGGTAGAGCGTGTCCGGCGCGGGACTGTAGCTGAGCGGGCTACAGTAATCTCGACGACTTGCGTCGGCACCACAGAGGATCTCCGTCTGGGATGACCAACTGACGTAGTTGACGACGAACAAGTCCAGATCGCCATCC
Source organism: Phycisphaerae bacterium (assembly GCA_029260195.1). GTDB lineage: Bacteria > Planctomycetota > Phycisphaerae > UBA1845 > UBA1845 > OFTM321. Next base: position 185 of record JAJDDS010000423.1, on the reverse strand, counting down.
GCATCATAGTCGACAAACGCGCAGCTCGTTCCCCATCGAGTGTCGCCGACTCCCGCGGCCGCGGTGACGTTGGTGAACGTGCCGTCGCCGTTGTTGCGGTACAGGACATTGCACCTGACGTTGGTGACGTACAGATCGATATCGCCGTCACCGTCATAGTCCCCGCTTGCGCAGCCCATACCGTA
>JAJDDS010000422.1 GCA_029260195.1 Phycisphaerae bacterium | reverse complement strand
GCCGCCGGCGGCACCGACCCCTCCCCGGCTGAACAAGCCGTCGCCGATGACGATCCGTTGGCCAGCCTGATCGACTTCGAGCGGATTGACGCGCTCCGCGCGTGCATGGCCGAGCTACCGGAGAATGACCGTAAACTACTGCAAGAGCTGGACCTAATAACGAATTCGCGGTGGTCCGACGCCGCCGAACGCCTCGATATGGCCGAATCCACCCTCCGATCGCGCTGGACTGGCGTCCTCAAGCGGCTGAGAGCCGCCCTCGAAAAAAAACGCCCGGAAATCTCGGATTCTCTCGCGCCAGACCGCGATTCCCGCGACTGATGGGGTGTCAGGGGCACGGTGCTCCGCGTTGAGGTGCTTGATCGATGCAACGTAACTCCGGAAATAGCAACGACTTGGAGCGATTGCTGGTCGCCGCGAATGAGGCCGAGAAGGCCGGCGTGTTCGCCCGCACTCCGATCGATACCGCAGCGCTGCTCGCCGACCACGGGCGCCAAACGAACCCAACGCGTCGGATCGGTCGCTGGTCCCACGCGGGTCGGCTCTTGACGCCGATCGCAGCCTGCCTCTGTCTTTGGGTCGGCGTGAACGAAACCGGCGTTTGGACCTCCAATATCGCCGGTCCCGTCGCGGATTCGGTCATCAGCAACACCAACGCCGTCCTCGTAAGCGGCGACGAGAATTGCTACGATATTACCATCTTCGATGACTGCCGCACCGGTCCCACCGGGCTGGTCAGCGGCGACTGCTCTTGTGTCGATTTCGACAGCGACGGCGACGTCGATTTCGCCGACTTTGGGCAGTTCCAACGGTTGGCAACCTCGCGTAGAGGATGATGTTACTTGGTACTCAGGCTGTGGACGCCGGTTCGGCGTGGCAGCGAAACGGTTAACCCACACGAAACGGAGTAGGAATTATGAGGAATCTAGTTGCAATAGCGGTCGCGTTGGCCATGGTCACCACCGCATCAGCCGCGACCTTCACGGCGTCGTTTATGACACCGGCTGGCACTACGGTGGGCCAGGGTGAGTCACTTGAGATCCACGTGCATGGCCTTCTTGACAGCAGCGTCGACAACGACGGCCTCGTCTTCGTCAGCGTCGACATCACCGCCGCCGGCCCCGCCGATCTGGACATGGGAACGGCTGTCGCGTGGGGCGCCGGACCTGGGATGGACAACTTCGTTCAGCCCGCCGGCTACGATGCCAACTACGGCGGGACCCCCGTCGGTCTGGATCTGCTCCAGTCCGGTGGCGCGCAGAATACCATCGGTAACGATCCGAACTCGGCCCCGAACCTGCCGTTCCCCGCGGCTGAGTTCATCGACTTCGGTGTTGCCCATACCGAGGTCATGGTCCTCGTTGGCAACGTCACCATTCCCGAGGGTCAGATGCCGGGCCTGTACACTCTGAGTCTTGAGAACGTGCTCGCCAACGTCCTCTCCCCCGGCCAGACGCCGGTCTCCTTCGGCGTCTATTCGGTGGAAGCGGCTGGCAGTGCCGGCGATTCCGTCGTCATTGAGGTCATGGAAAACTCCTGCCAGACACCCGACTTCCGCCCGGGTGTTCAGGGCGCGTCGGCCGGCGGTCGTATGTTCGATGGTTTCATCGACGCCCGTCGCGAAAGTGCCAACGGAGTGGACATCATTGGTATGGATAGCATCACCGTGCAGTTCACCACGCCGATGCAGAACAATGACGGTTCGCCGCTGAGCGCCTCGGCGTTCTCAATCGTCGACACCGCCGGCACGGCCCCGTCGATTACGGGTATCACGACGGCCGACGACCAGACTGTCACCGTAAACCTCTCCGGCCACATCACGCTGCAGGAATGGACCACGCTGAGCGTCAGCGCTCGCAGCTCGTGTGCGGCCGATCCGTTCAACGGTGGCATCGACATCGGTTACCTGCCTGCGGACGTGAACCAGAATGGCAACGTCAACCCGCTGGACCTGCTCAAGTTCAAGCAGTATGTCAATGGCATCTCGCTTCCGCCGATGGGTGTGATCGAGGACTACATCGACACCAACCGCAGCGGTGGCGTCAACCCGCTCGACCTGCTTGCGTTCAAGCAGCTCATCAACGGCGTCATGCCGCCCGCGACCCAGTCGTGGAACGGTGCGACCCTCCCCGCCCAGCCGTAATCGGGGCGCGTAACGCGCGCGGCGCGGCGACATCGCCGACGCCGATCTGAAGACAACAGCGGGCCGCTCGGTATGACACCGGGCGGCCCGTTGCTCGCGCGCCGACCGACTCAAATTGGGGCGTAACACCCACACGCCACGCCGCGACACGCGCGCCAACGCACAACACCGCGCGCCGCGCACACCAACCTTCGTAGCCAACGGCCGGTTTCCTCTGGCATCGCGCCGCGCGCGGTGATAACATCACACCGCCCTCAGACGATGATGGGATTCGTCAGTACGTATCTCTGGACGCGCGGCGCGGTCGCCGCGCGCGATGATTCGATGCCGACACAGACTACGGCAACCAATGACAGGCAACTATCCGACGTGACCAACACGCCGCGCGACATCGGTGACTGGTCAGCCGAGGAACTGCATACCCAGAAGATGGAAGCCGTGGGTCAGTTGGCCGGCGGAATTGCACACGACCTCAGCAACCTGATGACAGCCATGTTCGGCTGGCTCGAAATCGCGTCCTCACAGCTTCCGCCCGATCACGCCGCCCGCGAAGCCCTCAAGATGGTCGACCGCGCCGCGCAGCAGGCTGTCGGGTTGACGCGTTCGCTCCTCACCTTTAGCCACCGCACCCCCGCGAAGACCAGCCGCATCCTTCTCAACACATCCGTGCGCGATGTGTCCCGTCTGTTGGGGCGCGTGCTGCCCGCTTCAATCGACCAGCGCATCCGCGTGTCGGAAGAGGATGTCTGGATCGACGGTGATGACGGTCAGATTCAGCAGGTGCTCATGAACCTGGCGCTCAACGCGCGCGACGCCGTCAAGACGCGCGGGCGTATCGAGATCGCGCTCGATATCTCACCACGGCGGGACCTTCCGAAGGCAGGCGGCGCCGATGACTTTCCGGACGGGGCGGCTGTCTTGCGAGTAACGGACACGGGGTGCGGTATTCCGGAAGGGCTTCGCCCGCGCATCTTCGAGCCGTTCTTCACGACCAAGGACCGTCATCGAGGCACTGGACTCGGGTTGGCCATCGTGCATGCCATCGTGACCGAGTGCAGTGGCTGCGTTACCGTCGAATCGCAGATCGGTCGCGGTTCGGAGTTTCGTGTGTACTTGCCCCGGTGTTCGGCACCCGGCGCGCCGTGCGACGCATCCGACACATCGGGTGCGGGGGAGGAGTCCCGCGAAGTCGGCGTGATGGTGATCGAGGACAATCCGCACGTTCGCGCGATGCTCACCACCGTCCTAGTTGACGCAGGGCATCGCGTGTTTGAAGCCGCGGACGGGATCGAGGGGCGTGCGCTGTTCGCGGATCATCGGGATGACATCGAGATGGCTGTGGTCGACCTCGACCTACCCAAGATCAACGGACTCGACGTGCTGGATGCGCTGCTCAAGATGAAGCCCGAGACCGCGGCGGTCGTTATCACCGGCTATCCGCTGTCGGACGAATCGACGCGCCGACTGGCGGACATGGGATGTACTTTGCTGAGGAAGCCGTTTCAGGTCACCGATCTCATACGTCTCGTGGTGGATGTCGGCCGGGATCGGCGAGGATGCGAGTTGAACGCATGAACGCACCCATCAAGATTGTCATCGTCGACGATCACGCGCTGCTTCGCGGCGGGCTGGTGGTGCAGATCGACAACGAGCCCGACATGGGGGTCGTGGGCAGCAGTCCGGACGCCGAGACAGCCATCGCCCTGGTCGCGCGCCATCTGCCAGATATTCTGCTGATGGACATCGACCTGCCCGGGCTGAACTGCTTCGCGG
>JAJDDS010000421.1 GCA_029260195.1 Phycisphaerae bacterium | reverse complement strand
TCGACCAGCTCGATGTCGAGAAAAGCAACATCGAGAAACTGGCTGCCATTACAGGGCGCGAACTCGACGTCAACCGCGAAGAGATGCGCCGCCTTGGCGAACTCTTCGAGGAGGATAACGCCAACAAGCGCGAGTATGACTTTGCCAGGCTCTCCTACGAACAGGCCCGCCGCACACACCAGGAATTCAGGAACCGCCTGGCCCTGATCGAACCGCGCCGCGGTTCGCTCGAAGCCACGCGCGACACGCGCCTTGCCGACGCCGAACTCGCGCGGCTCGATGTTGAACGCTGCGCCATCACGGCTCCGTTCGCCGGACAGATCGAGACGCTCTCCGTCGACGTCGGCGACCACCTGCTCCCCGGGGGCGAGGTCCTGCGTCTGATGGCCACCGACCGCATCGAAGTCCCCATCGAACTTGCCGCATCGGTACGCCCGTTTGTCCAACTCGGCGCCAATTGCCAACTCGACGTCGACAGCATGCCGAATATCCACTGGGACGGCGCCCTCGCACGCATCGCCCCGGCTGCCGATCCCAACAGCAGAACATTCGCAGCCTACATCGAGGTCGTCAACACGGTCCAGTCCACTCCGCTCATCCCCGGCCACTTCCTCACCGCCAAGGTCGACGGCCCCGTCTGGCGGCAAGCGATGGCAACGCCCCGCGGCGCCATCGTCAACGGACACGTCTACGTCGCGAACGATGAACACGCGCGCGCGCGCGCCGTCCATGTCACGCGATACGTTGAAGGCCGCGCCCTGATCACCGGCGACGTCCACGCCGGCGATCGCGTCATACTCACCAACCTCGACGTTCTTTTCGACGGCGCGCTGGTCCGCATCGCCAGTGACACACCCGTGACACCGGCCGTCGTGGCTGGAGGCGAGAAATGACCTCCCTGCCCAGGTTCGCAGTCAATAACGCCGTTCTCACGAACCTCCTCATGTGGACGATGCTCGTCGGCGGTGTCTACTCCGGGCTCACGCTGGTCCGCGAGATGTTCCCCGAACCCACCCCCAACGCCGTCCTCATCTCGACCGCCTACCCCGGCGCCACGCCGGCTGAGGTCGAGAAGGGCATCGCCGTCAAGATCGAGGAGACGATCAAAGACATCGAAGAGATCGACGAGATCAAGACCACGCTCGGCGAGGGCTTCAGCCAAATCAACGCGATTCTCCACAACGACGTCGATGACGTCGACCAAGTCGTCACCGACATCAAAGCCGCGATCGACACCATCCCCGCCGAGGACTTCCCGGAAGACGCCGAGGAAACGCGCGTCCAGAAAATTGAACCCAACATCCCCGTCATCAACGTCGCCTACTACGGCGATCTCGACGAGGAGACCCTCAAAGACACCGGCCGACGCCTCCGCGACGACCTCCTCGCCATTCCCGGCATTACCGAGGTCGTCCTCGAAGGAATCCGCGACGACGAGATTAGTATCGAGGTCAAACCGGAGCACCTCAACGCCTACAGCCTGTCGCTTACCGAAATCGCCGAGGCGGTCGCCCGAGCGAACCTCGACCTCCCCGGCGGGCAGATCAAGACCGGCGGCGCGAACGTGGCTGTCCGAACGCTCGGCGAACATGACCAAGCCATCCCCATCGGCGAGATCATCGTCCGCAGCGACACCTCCGGACGGGTTATCCGCCTCAACGAGATCGCCGACGTCGTCGACGGATTCGAAGAGGCGGACCTCGAAGGTCGATTCAACGCCAAGCCCACGGCTATGTGCTCGGTACTCAAGACCCCCCGGCAGGACGCCATCGGCATTTCGAAGAAAGTTCAAGCCCTGGTCGCCGGGAAGATGCACCAACCGCTCCATCGCGACTTCTGGGCGGGACTCAAATACCGACTCGGCGTGCGCGACGTCGTCGAACGCGTCTACGAGACCGCGTGGAACGACCCGTACCCGCCCGGCGGCGAACTCAAGACCTCCACCAACCTCGCCCGGTTCATCGAGGGTCGCCTCGACCTGCTCACGCGTAACGGAACGTGGGGGCTCATCTTCGTCTTCCTGTCGCTGCTCATGTTCCTCAACTGGCGCGTCGCCTTCTGGGTCATGTTCGGACTGCTGCTCTCCATCCTGGGCACGGTCATCGTGATGAAGGTCATGGGCTACTCGCTCAACCTCATCAGCATGTTCGGTCTCATCGTTGTCCTCGGGCTTCTCGTCGACGACGCCATCATCGTCGGCGAGCACATCTTCACCCGCGTCGAGAACGGCGACGAACCCAGGCTCGCCGCCATCGAAGGCGCCGAAGACGTCACCTGGCCGGTCGTGTGCGCCATCGTCACCACGATCGTCGCATTCGCCCCACTCCTGTTCATCGAGGGACAGATCGGCGACTTCATGGGCGTCCTGCCCGTCATCGTCATGTGCGCCCTGACCGTCTCCCTCTTCGAAGCACTATCCATCCTCCCCTCACACTTGGCGGAGTGGCTGAAGCCCAAACGACCATCCGCGTCCTCGTCCCCGCGTCCCTCCGTCCCTTCGTCCCTTTCCACCCGTTGGACCGACCGATTCCACGCCATCCAAACGTATCTTCTCAAAGGACTCCTCATCGGCGGGTACACACGCCTCGTCCGCAAAGCCGTGACCTACCGCTACGTCACTATGGCCACCCTCGTCGCCTCCCTCATCGTCACCGGTGGGCTCATCGCGGGCGGCCGACTTCCCATTGTGTACGTGCAGAAGGTCGACTCCGAAACCGTCCTCGCCAACATGAAGCTGCCCGTCGGAACACCCATCGACCAGACCGACCGCGCCATTGCCGTCGTCGAGCGCGCCACGCTCGACTTGGGCGACGAGCTCGACTCCATGTACACGCTCATGGGCGTCCAGTTCTCACCGGAGGGCAACTCGCTCGCCTCCGGTTCCCACCTCGGCCAGCTCATCATCGAACTCACGTCGATCGAGGACCGCGACCGCAACAGCGAGGAAATCCTCCGCGAGCTGCGCGGTAAGACCCGTGACATCCCCGGTGTCAATGCCCTCCAGTTCAGCGCGATGCACGGCGGTCCCGGTGGCGTCGCCATACAGGTCGAAGTCTCCGGACCCAACCTCCCCGACCTTGTGCAAGCCGCCAACCGCGTCAAAGAGAAGCTCCGCACCTACACCGGCGTGTTCGACATCGACGACGACTTCGACGCCGGACGGCGCGAGGTCCAGGTCGAGCTCCTCGACTCCGCCCGCGCGCTCGGATTCACCACGCACTCGCTCGCTACCCAAGTCCGCGGCGCCTTCTACGGACTCGAAGCCCGAAAAATCCAACGCGACCGCGAAGACGTCAGAATCATGGTCCGCTACCCACAGGCATCCCGCACACGCGTCGACGACATCGAATCCATGTGGGTCGCCGCGCCTCCTTCAAACACACCCCTCTCCTCGTCCGCCCCTTCGTCCCTCCGCCCCTCCGTCCCTTCGTCCCTTCCGATTCTCGTCCCCCTGCGCGAAGTCGCGCGGGTCAAAGAAGGCCGCGCCTACGCCGCCATCCGACGCAAGGACCAACAGCGCACCGTCACCGTCACCGCCGACGTCGACCAGTCACAGGGCAACGCGCGGAGCATCAACGCCGACCTCGCCGGATTCTTCCCCGAGATCCAACAACAGTACAAAGGCGTCACGCTCGAGTTCGGTGGACAGGACCGCGAGTTCGCCAAGTCGTTCGGATCCCTCCGACGCGACTTCATCATCGCCGCCATGCTCATTTATGTGATCCTCACCGCCCTCTTTAAGAGCTACGTCCAACCCCTCATCGTCATGACCGCCATCCCCTTCGGCATCGTCGGCGCCGCCGCGGGCCATCTCGTGATGGGCTATCCCGTCACCATCATGTCCCTCATCGGACTCGTCGCCCTCACCGGAATCGTCGTCAACGACTCGCTCATCCTCGTCACTTGGATCAATCATCGGCGCGAAGAAACCAACCCCGACGGATCGCGCAAAGTCACCGTCTACGAAGCCGTCATCGAAGGCGGCCGCGCGCGATTGCGCGCCATCCTCCTTACGTCCATCACCACCGTTCTGGGGTTAGCGCCTCTGCTCCTCGAAACGTCCTTCCAAGCCCGCTTCCTCATCCCCATGGGCATCTCCATCGCAGCCGGCGTCGCCTTCGCCACTGTCCTCACGCTCATCGCCGTCCCCTCTCTCTACATGATTCTCGAGGACGCGAAATCCACGCTCCGCCGCGCCGCCGCCTTCTTTGGATTCCCGGCCGTTGAAGCACGCGCCGCGCGGCGCAGCCGAGCTTCGCCTTGGCGTATCAGGGGGCGAAGTGGAGTTGGATGTTCACGAATTCGAAGTCGTCGAGGTCGCCGGTGCAGGAGATGTCCTGGATGGTGAGGCGGTTGACGCCGTCGTGGAGGAGCTCCGTGGCGATGCTGGCGGAGAACTCTCCGAAGCTGCCGTCGCGGGGACTATCGTCGAGGGTGGCGATTTGCGTGTTGTTGAGGCTGACGACGTGGGGGCATTGAACGCCCTTGGCGAGCATCTCGATGCGAACCGAGGTGAAGTTGGGCTGCAGGTGGTCGGAGGTGATCCGAAACTCAGCCTCATAAAGCAGCCCTTCGGAGTCGCGTTGAAATTGGCTATTGACGCTACCTTGAAATCGATCGTTGCCGAGGTGATGGACAGCGGGAACCGATTCGAGGGCGATGATGCCGGTTCGCTGGGGTACGAGTTGGAAGTCGAGGGAAAGGGTGGTTCCCTCGAGATCCTCGGTGGGGACATTGACCGTTTTGGGGATGTAGTTTTCGTTCGACACCGAGAGGGCGACGAACTCGGGGACCTGCGGAGCGAAGAGCACGTAGGTGCCGTCGTGAGCAGCGGTGGCGGTGATGGAGTGGGGGGTGGTGTCGTCACCGTCGTCCCGCGACGTGGTCTGCATGTCGAGGCGGATGACGGCGCCGGGCAGTGGTTCGCCGGTGACGGCGTCCGTGACGGCACCGCGGAGCGTGCCGATGGGATCCTCGACGTGATCGGCTGTGTACATGGGGAGGTAGCGATAGTAGACCTCGAGCATCAGTGTGCAGAGCGCGGTCTGGTAGACGCGACCGGCGATGTCCGCCCATTCGTCCGTGGGGGTCCAACTGCCCGCGGAGCGGCCTTCGGTCTTCTGGTTGTCGAGGAGCTGCTTGGTGAGGGAGTCGTTCCATTCCTGCCATTGAGGCCCTTGGTGCTGGAAGAGGGCGAGGGTCGCGTAGTACCAGCCATACGTGTTCGGGGCGTCGCTCCAGTCGGGCAGTTGCGCAGACACGTAGCGTGCGGAATCCCGCATTCTGGGTTCGGCGCGATGTCGGCCCAGGAGTTGCTGGACGAACATGCCCTCGGCGGTCATGGCGTGTGAAGGATCGTCCTTGGGTTGGTAGGCGTAACGTCCGGGTCGTCGACGGGTGCTGACCTTTTCAAGCCAATCGGCGGCGGCTTGGAACGCGCGCTGGGGGACGTCGATGTCGGCGAGGCGGGCGCTCTTGAGCGCCATGATTTGCCAGCCAAGCACGGAGGTGTCACCGGGTTGCCTCGGGTCGTATCGCCATCCGCCGACACCGCGGTTGCGGGCGCGGTAGGTGAAATCGACGGCCCGCTCGACGACATCGTGCAAGCGGGGGTCGCCGGTCATGGCGTAGGCTTCGGACAGAGCGATGGCGGCGATGCCGTGGCTATACATGGTTTCGTCGCCGCGGAGGTCACCGTTGTCGCGCT
>JAJDDS010000043.1 GCA_029260195.1 Phycisphaerae bacterium | reverse complement strand
CGCCTTCCGCGACCGCCGCAAGAACCCCGTCGGCCCGCTCCTGCTCGTGTGGCTTGCCCTCTACCCCATCGCCTCCGCCCCCACGTATATCGCCGAGCACACCGCCACCCACGCCCTCCGCGCCGCGTGCGGCCTGCCCGTCTTCCAGTGGCTCGCCGCCATAGGACTCCACGCAGTGCTGGCACGGTTCGCCACGCAACCCCGCCGCCGCACCGCCGCCATCATCGCCTCTACTTTCACCATCGCAGCCAACGGCATATTCGTCGTCCACGACTACTTCGCCCGCTGGGCGCGTGACCCCTGGATCGCCGCCCTTTACCAGCGTGACCTGCGCGACGCCCTCCGCGCCATCCGCCCCATCCACCGCGACTACGACCGCATCTACGTCTCGGATCAAGTGAACGGCCGCAACCAGTGGTTTGCCGGCGAAACGTACGTCTATCCGCTTCTGGTCCTCCCCATCGACCCCGCCCTCTTCCACGAATGGCCCAAGGACGTCCGCTACGAGCACCCCACCGACGCCTTCCACCGCGTCGACTCGTTCGGCCCCTTCACCCTGACCACCCGTACCGACGTCCTGGAACGTTCATTCCAAGACGATCCAGACCACCGAGCCCTTTTCATCGCCCGCCCCCGCGAAATCCGGGGTGGCAGACTGATCCAGACAATCACCGGCGCCAATGGGGAGATCGCGTTCGAAATCGTCGCCGTCACCCCATCGCCGCGCCCGCCGCGAGCGCGCTCAAGTCCGCGCCGATGACCGCGACAGAAAATAACGAATTCCTCTTCAGGTGAAGTCCTCTTCTTGCCGTAAATGAAAGCGAGCCAGCACCACCGCCCGATCGACTCGGCCGCGAGTCGTCCGCCGGTGCGGAAGCTGCCTCGTTTCCATCCCGGAGCAAATGTACGCGAACTCACCGTGAGACCGCGTGCGATTTTGATTTTTGATCCAGAGGAGATCGCCAAATGAACACCGCGAAGAACGCAACGCAGCAGTCGTGCCAGAGCAGCTTCACCACTCAAGCCGGAACCTGCGTCCCGTTTGAGTCCATCCAGGAACCCGGTTGCTACATCTGCAATTGGAGCGGCCATCTCGTGCGCATTCCGGACGACGGCGTCACCCCCGGCCGCAGCCCAATGGTCGCCATCGTCGGCAACGAGCCGCTGTTTGTCACCAAGATTTGCGACAACCCCTTTGTGACCGCCACCAAGGCGCGCCTCCTGGCATCGAACTTCGATCTCCCCGTCAACTTCTAAGACACGCACGGGAGGGGCGCGCACGTGCCGCGATCAACGCGGAGGCGGACGCGTATCCGTAAGCAAGCACCACTCGGGGCGCTCGGACAGGGTCCAGCGCCCCTCCTTCTTCCCCCGCCGCCACCGCCGCCGCAGCATTTCCAACGACACTTCACGACCCACGCCGATAACGCACTACCTGCTCGTGCAATCCTGCGCCAAGCTGGTGATACGCAAGCCGATTCTCTATGATGTCTGGACGGGTTCGGACCATCATCAGCCCTTTCGTCCGTCGCTGATTTTCGTGTTTCGTGTCGATGTCGCGCGGTCCGTTCGATCTTTCCGCGCACGTCGTTTCGCGAGACCGGGACGGAAGAATGTGAGCGGCTACGTTCTGGTGATTCCCTACTTCATCTGGAGATCACTCGTTCATGAAGCGCGCGATGAGCACATTCAAACGCCGGAGGTTTTCGGCTCTGTTGGCACTCGTCACCGTCGTCGCGGTTAGCGTCTCGGCCTACGCAATGATCTCCGGGCAGAACACAGTCCTCACCACCATCGAGGACTTCTTCGTTCCCGGAACCCAACCGGAGATGATCGTCGACGAGATCCTGCACTCGGTGAATTGCGTCAACTGCCACGGTATCTTCCCCGAAGCCGACGTCGAAGTGGCGAGCAACTGGACGGGCAGCATGATGGCCCAAGCCGCCCGCGACCCGCTCTTCTACGCTTGCCTTGCGGTCGCCAATCAGGACGCAGCCGACAGCGGCGACATCTGCATCCGATGTCACACGCTGAAGGGATGGCTCGAAGGCCGGTCGTCGCCCGAAACTGACGGGTCCGCTCTCATCGACGCCGACCGTGACGGCGTGAACTGCCACACGTGCCACCGCATGGTCGACCCTGTTTTCAAGCCAGGTGTCAGCCCGCCGGAAGACGAGGAGATTCTGAACGAACTCGTAGCCCTCGGTCTTCTTCCCGAGCGCCCCGGCAACGGCAGCATGGTGATCGACCCCTACGATCGACGGCGGGGCCCATTCGACTTTGTCCCACCGCAGGCGCCGCCGCCGCACCCGGTCACGCTCGGCAACGAGTTCATCTTCAGCCCCTTCCATCAAACGAGCGAACTCTGCGCGACTTGCCACGACGTCAGCAATCCAGCCTACGAGCGCCAACCCGACGGCACCTACGCGTTGGGAGCGCTCGACGCGGCGCACTCCACCGACGATCAGTACGACATGTTCCCGATCGAACGGACCTACAGCGAGTGGCTATTCAGCGAATATCCAAGCGGCGTTGACGCCGGTGGCCGCTTCGGCGGCAACGTCCCGGATGGTGTCGTCAGCACATGCCAGGACTGCCACATGCCCGACCGCGAGGGACGGGGTTGCTTCTTCAAGGAAGACTATCCACTGCGAACCAACATGCCCCGCCACGACTTCGCCGGTGGCAACTCATGGATTCGTGACGCCATCCCCGACCTGATCGCGGAACTCTGGCCTGACGACGCCATTGTCAGTCAGGAGTTCTACGCCCAGCGCCTGCAGGATGGCCAGGATCGTACGATCGAAATGCTGCAGTTGGCTGCGACGCTGGAGCCAATGCAAGACGCCTCGCGCCTCAACGTGCGCGTCACCAACGAGTCCGGACACAAGCTGCCCACCGGTTACCCCGAAGGCCGGCGCATGTGGATCAACGTGCAGTTCTTTGACGAGGATGACAGCCTGCTCGGCGAACGCGGCGCCTACAACCTGCTCACAGCCGACCTCGACGTCGACAACACAGCAGTCTTTGAGATTCACCTGGGTCTCGACGCCATAACCGCGGCTGCGACCGGGCTGCCCGAGGGCGTATCGTTTCATTTCGTTCTGAACAACAAGGTCTACAAAGACAACCGCATCCCGCCGCGTGGGTTTACGAACGCCGGTTACGAGGAGTTCGGCGGCGCGCCGGTCAACACAACCTACGCCGACGGACAGTATTGGAGTGACACACCATACGCGCTGCCAATCGGCGCCGCCTCCGCGACGGTCAATCTGTACTATCAGACGTCCGCCAAGGATTACATCGAGTTCCTGCGTGACGAGAACCACACCAACGACTGGGGCCAACGGTTGCACGATCTCTGGCAAGTGCATGGTATGAGCGAGCCGGTACTGATGGCCAGCCACACGATTGCCTTAACCGGATTCGTGCCCGGCGACTTCGACGGCGATGGCGACGCCGATTTGAGCGACTTCGCTGCGTTTGACGGTTGCGCGACCGGACCGCGCGGCGAACCGTACACCACGGGCTGCGAGGTTTTCGATTTCGATTTCGACCTTGACGTCGACTTCGCCGACCTCGGCGTTTTGCAACGGGCGTTCACGGGAACGCCGTGACGACGAACTTCCACCGACGCAAGCCCGTCGGTATTGACGATTGAGTGGACCTCATTGACTTCGACGCGAATTCTCTTCCTGTTGTACGGAATCGGGTCGATGTCGCCCGCGCTCGCGGGCGACGATCTCGAACAGCGCGCGATTGAAGTCCGCGCGTTCATCGACTCGGTCGTCGGCGGGATTGAGACGCTGCGGATACCGACCGACGTTCACGATTTGCCCCAGCCGCTCCTTCCGGGCGGCGAGATCGATCCACTCTACGCCATCACCGATCCTAAGGTCGAGCTCGGCAAGCTGCTCTTCCACGACCCGGCGTTCTCGGCTGCGTCGGCGTTCCCCGAAACGCGCCACACCGCGTCGTGCGCGACCTGCCATCTTGCCGAGGCGGCGTTCCGCGCGGGCGTGACGCAATCCATCGGCGTCGGCGGTCGCGGCTTCCTCGACGGCACGGGCAACGCCCACCGCGCGCCGATTCCGTCCATGCTTGCGCACGAGGAGGCCATCACGCCAATCGCCATCAACGATGGCGTGGACAACCCGGCGATCATCTCGTCCTCGATCAACATGGTGCCTTACTTCGACGAGTTGCATTGGAACGGATCGGCTTCTCGCGCCGCGCCCGAAGAGACACCTCCCGTCGAGCGGCAGGCGCGCATGGCGTTCGAGATCCACCGTATGGCCGACGCGACGCTCGAGCAGATCGCGGAATACGTTCCACTGTTCGAGAAGGCGTTCCCCGAGCTGGCCGGCGAGCCCCCCCACATCCTCATCGACCTGTTCACGATCTTCCGCGCGATTGGCGCCTACGAGCGCACGGTAGTTAGCAATCAGTCGCGATGGGATTCATTCCTCGCCATTGACAACCTAGCGCTTAGCTTTGAGGAACTCAACGGCGCGGAGTTGTTCTTCGGCGCCGCCAAGTGCATCGCGTGCCACAGCGGGCCCGCGCTGGGATCGACGGCCTACTACGCACTCGGGGTGGCTGAGCATCCCGCCCGCCCGCCGGATGAACCCGATCTAGGCCGATACGTCGTCACGAAAGACCCGGGCGACATGCACAAGTTCCGAGCCATGACCGTTCGCAACCTGGCGGGGGCCGGACCGTTCTTCCACGGCGGGTCGGCGCAAACTGTCGAAGACGTCATCCGCTACAAGAACGACGGCATCCCCCAGCAGCCCATCCCAACGCTCTCGACACTGTTCGCACCACTCAACCTCACCGAACAGGAGATCCTCGACCTCACCGCCTTCGTAGCGAACGCCCTGCACGATCCTAACATGGCGCGCTTCGCGCCGGCTGACTTACCCAGTAGCCTTTGCCCGCCGAACGACGACCAGACCAGCCGCTACGATGCTGAGTGCGACGAGTACGGAGATTTCGATGACGACGTTGACGCCGACTTGGCTGACTTCGGGTTGTTCCAGTCGTGTCATGCGGGCGACGCGAACATTGCCGGTGGTCCGTGCGTCTCTTTCGACCGCGATGGTGACGAAAGTGTTGGCCTTGATGACTACACGTCGTTTTATGAAGCCGTCACCGGTCCCCAATAATCATAACCGCGGTGCTGCACTAGTCTGTTCGGGATTGGTCGTCGTTGGAGCACTGCATGGATGCCGCCGCGATGCACCGGCGTCCGTCGACACCGCCGAGGCGATCACGAAATCGACGCCCGAGGATCCTTGGCTGGTCGACATCGCGCGCCCGGCGGGACTCGACTTCGTCCACACCACAGGCAGTTCGGGCGAGTACTTCTTCCCCGAGATCGCAGCCTCCGGTTGCGCTTTGTTCGACTACGACAACGACGGTGATCTCGACGTCTATGCCGTGCAGGCTCACGCACTCGATCCGGCGGCGCCGCGATCGGCGGGCAGCGGCGCGAACAGGCTATTCCGCAACGACCTGTCTGATTCAGGCGTCGGAACGGTGTCGCCGCGTTTCGTTGACGTGACAGAGCACGCGGGCGTCGGCGATACCGGATACGGTATGGGCGCGACCATCGGCGACTACGACAACGACGGCGACCTCGATCTTCTCGTCACCAACTTCGGCCCGAACGTACTATACCGCAACGATGGCGACGGCACGTTCACCGACGTCACCGCGACGGCGTTGCCGGATTCCGGAACATGGAGCACCAGCGCCGCCTTCGTCGACTACGACAAAGACAGCCTGCTCGATCTGTTCGTCGTCAGCTACGTCAACTTCACGATGGCCAATCACAAGGTTTGCCATAGTCGCTCAAGCCGGCGCGACTATTGCGGACCGCAATCGTTCGACGCCGTTCCCGATCATCTGTATCGCAACAACGGCGACGCCACGTTCTCCGACGTCACGCAATCCGCCGGAATCCAAGGGGCGTACGGCAGCGGTCTCGGCGTGGTTTGCGCCGACTTCGACGGAGACGATTGGCCGGACATCCACGTGGCCAACGACGGGAACGCCAACCACCTCTGGATCAACGGGCACGACGGGACGTTTGAGAACAACGCGCTCATGTCCGGCGCCGCCTACAACGGCGAAGGGGTACCCGAGGCTGGCATGGGCGTCACAGCCGGCGATTTCGATCTCGACGGGGATTGGGACATCTTCCTCGCACACCTGGTCGGCGAACACAACACGCTGCTGGTCAACAACGGACGCGGTGTCTTCGAGGATCGAACCGATGAGCACGCGCTCGGCGGCGCCAGTCGCCCCTTCACCGCCTTCGGCGTCCAGTGGTTCGATTTCAACGGCGACACCTACCTCGATCTGTTGGTGGCCAACGGAGCCGTCAAGATCGCCGAAGCGTACGCCCATCTCGACTATCCCTACCCGTTCCCGAACCAGTTGTTCATCAACTCCGGCCCTCCCGCGTTCGCGTTCGAAGACCGATCCGCCCAGGCGGGTCCGAGCCTGACCACGCCCGAGGTTTCGCGCGGGGCAGCCTTCGGCGATGTGGACAACGATGGAGATATCGACGTGCTGATTTCGAACAGCAACGGCCCCCTGTGTCTGCTGCGAAACGATGTGGGGCACAAGAATGCGTGGCTGTCCCTGAAGCTCATCGGCACCGAGAGCAACCGCAGCGCCATCGGCGCGATCGTTCGCCTCGAACGCGACGACGCGCCGACATTGCGACGCCGCGTTCACGCCGACGGCAGCTATTGCGGCGCCAACGACCTGCGTGTCTACTTCGGACTCGCCGACGATCGCAAAGACCAAACGGTTACCGTCCAATGGCCCAACGGACTTACCGAGACATTTCAAAACCTCTCGATCAACAAGGAGACAGCGCTGATCGAAGGGCACGGAAACGGTGACTCGTGATCGGTGCGAGGTGCCATCCTGCGCGACGAACGCGCTGGTTTCTCGGCTGCGCGCTGCTGCTCGCATCCTGTGACGCTAAGCGCTCGACAACGCGTCCGCCCGATGCCCCGGACAATCAACCGACAACACTCCCGCTGGGCAACTTCCCACTGGACACGCTCGAACCCACCGTCCGCCGGCAGCTATCCGCCGCCATCGGCGACGTCGAGTCCAACCCGTCCGACGCGGCAGCAGTGGGGCGCCTGGGCATGCTTTACCACACATACGGTATCCACCACCACGCCCAGCCTTGCTACGAGCGCGCGGTTGACCTCGCACCTGACGAAACGCGCTGGCGCTACTACCTCGGCGTAATCCTACGCAAGAACGGCCAACCCAACGACGCTGTCGAGCAGTTTGACGTCATATTACGAACTCAGAACGACGACGCGCCGACGCTATCGCAACGAGCGGAGGCCCATCTCGCCCGTAGTCACTACGAAGACGCGCTGGCCGACTACGAACGCGTGATCCAAATCAAACCCACCTCGCCGCAAGCGCACCGGGGGGCTGGCGTCGCACTGCTGAAACTCAATCGGTTGGACGACTGCGAAGCGCAGTTGCGACGAGCACTGACTCTGGCGCCGAATTACGGACGTGCCCGATATGCGCTGGCGCTGGCACTCCGCGCTCGGGGAAAAGTGGACGAAGCCGCTGAGCACTTCCGGCTGGCTGAAGCGCAGCGCGACGTTGAACCACCGATCGATGATCCCCTCGCTATGGAACTCGATAACCTCGCGACCGGTGCGATCGAAGCCCTGCACCGCGGTATCGATCGACTCCAAGCCGGGGCCGTGAACGAGGCGCTTCCACTGCTCGAAGAGTCGCTCCGCCTCAACGCAGGCCTGGCTGAGACGCACACGCACCTGGGGACCGCGCTGGTCATGGCCGGTGACTTGGACCGCGCCGAGTCCCTCCTCCGCCAAGCCCTCGAACTACAACCCGGCTACGCGCAAGCACATTACACACTTGGCCTCATCGCGCATCGTCGGTCGGAATACACAGAAGCGATCGATCACTTCAACGCGGCGCTTGTCACAAATCCGAGTCACTTTGATGCGCATCTTGGGCTTGGGATTGATCTTGTGAAGGGACGCCAAGGGACGGAGGGACGAAGAACGGATGCCGAGCCCGGTGCGCAAGCGACGGGTGGGCGCAACGTCACCGCCGAGCGCAGCGCCGCCGATCATCTGCGCGCCGCGATGCGCCTTCGCCCGGACGATCCGCGACCGTACAAACGGCTCGCTACGGTGCTGACAAATCAAAGGGACTACGCCGGGACGGGTCGTGTGCTGCGATTGGGCGTCGAGCACCTGCCGACCGACCTCACTCTCGCCAATCGACTGGCATGGATGCTGGCCACGGCTCCGGACGATGGCGAACGTCGCCCGGCAGAGTCTGTCGCGCTGGCTGAATCGGTCTGCCGATCCACGAACCGCACCGTTCCCCAAGCACTCGACACGCTTGCTGCCGCCTACGCCGCCGCCGGCCGATTCGAGGAGGCCGTCGCCACCGCAAGAGAAGCGCTCCAACTCGCTCGATCCAGCGGGACCCACCAGCCCCTCACCGCCGAAATCGCGGCGCGACTCGCCCTGTACGAGTCCAACAAGCCCTTTCACCTTCCAAGCGTTCAACCCGGCTCGCGAGCGCCATAGCGTGGACCGTTCACGGCGACAGTGACGAGACACAACCTTTGGCACAGCCTCTCCCCAGCTATCTCCGCATCGACGCCAACCCGGTTCTTGGTTCCAGGTTGAATCGCGTTGCGCGGCCGAGTAGACTGGTGCTTCAAGTCCAGTTGAATGCGAAATCGCGGCCGTCGAGTCAAATCGCATGAACCACATCACGAAGATCGCAGTCGTTCCCATCTGCCTTATTGCCGTGATTTCCGTGGCGGCGGGACAGAAGATCTACTGGGTGGAGCATAGTCAAGGCACAATCCTGCGGGCAAACCTCGATGGGACGGCGATCAAGGAAATCGTCGGACCTAAAGACACCAACCTCCCGTGGGCGATTGCACTCGACCCAACGGCTGCCGCGATCTACTGGACGTCAGTCGACGATTCGAAATCTGTTGGCAGAATCCAGCGAGCTAAATTGGACCGCTCGAACGTGGAAGAAGTCGTGCCAATGACCGGATTCAACTTTGGCGGCGTTGCCCTTGATCCGATCGCCGGAAAAACGTATTTCACTGATCCGAGCGACTGCTTCCCCCTCTGCGGTTGCGTGAAGCGGGCGAACCTCGACGGTTCCGGCGTCGAAGTCCTCGTCAATGCGACGACACCGAACGCCATCGCACTCGATCTCAACGCCGGGAAGGCGTACTGGGCAGAGCCTTCTTCAGAGACGGAAGCATCGCTGATTAGACGTGCGAATCTAGACGGAACCGATGCGGAGACGGTTCTTGAGACGTCGCAGGTCCGCGGGATCCTGCTGGCCTACAACGCCGTCCGTTTCTTGATGCACCAAGCTGCCGTTTCGGTGGACATCGATCCGCGTCGCCTGAGCTTCATCCATGCGGTTCGGGTGCTTCGCGAGACCGCCCCGTTGATGCGTGCGGCGCCGGCTTCTCGTTTGCCGATCTTCTGTGCTGCGATGATCCAACACATCGCCCAAGGCCGGCTGCCGCCTCGTGACAACCGCATTAACCCGCGCGTGGTCAAGAGAAAGATGTCCAACTTCGGAAAGAAAAGGCCCGAGCATTACCGTGTGCCGCAACCGCAAACCTCGTTTCGACAGTCAGTTGTCATC